>NZ_LZEJ01000053.1:0-13933 GCF_001704375.1 Alishewanella sp. HH-ZS
GGGATTTGTGTATAAGAGACAGGGTTTCGGCCGGGATCTTTTTGTTATTTGGTTTGCTGGGTAGTTTTATTTTTAAGGTGTTTGGCATTACGCTGGAAGCCTTTCGCATCGCCGGCGGCCTGATCCTGTTTGGTATTGCGATGAGCATGATGCAAAAAGGTCTGGATGATGGCGAAGAAGCAACAGGTAAAGAGCCACATCCGGATGGCAAGCTGGCGAAAGATGTGTCGATTATTCCGTTGGCGATCCCCTTTATTGCAGGCCCCGGCGCCATTGCCACCGTGATGATCTTAACCAGTGAAGCACAAAGTTTGTGGCACTTTATTACGGTGTTCCTGGCTATCGGTATTACTACCTTTTCCTGTTATCTGGCAATGATTTATTCGCATGTACTGGTGCGCTATATCGGCGAGACCGGTAAAGAAATTATTACCCGGCTATTCGGCTTGATCCTGTCGGTTATTGCCGTGCAGTTTGTGATTAACGGCGTGCTGGATATATATCGTAGCTTGTAAAAGAACAGGGCGCCTTTGCGCCCTGTTTTGTCTGCATATAACCGGGTCAGGCCAGAATAATAAAGCCAAAGAACGCCAGCACCGCAGCGATTAAGGCATAGGGGAACTGGGTTAGGGCATGGCTCATCAGGTTGCAGCCCGAGCCCTGCGCCGCTAATACGGTTGAATCACTGTAGAAGCAGGCCTGGCTACCAAAGGAGCTGGCCGATAGCAGGGCACCAATCACCAGTGGGATATTGGCATCTACAGCAATAGCCAGCGGCATCACAATCGGGATCGACACCGCAAAAATGCCCCAACTGGAACCGGTAACAAAGGCTAATACGGCCATCGCCACAAAGACCAACGCCGGTAACATCTGGGCGTTCATATAGGGCGCCAGGTTCTCAATAACGTATAGCGGTAACCCCAACTGATCACAGACATCCTTAAAGGTAAAGGCCGCGATCACGGTACAGATCGCCGGTAACATGGTTTTAAAACCATGCATCATCAGCTCCATCATCTCGGTAAAGGGCATCAGACGCTGTGCCATATACATTGGGATGGTCAGAATAAAGGTCAGGATTAATGCTGGCCAGATTTCTGCTTCAAACCAGATGGTAAAGCCAATCAGCATCAGCATTGGTAACAGGAAGTTATACAGCTTGCCGCCTTTTTTATCTGACGCATCAAACTCTTCTTCAAAAGCTTCTACTGCAAAATCATCACTGGTATGAGTATGTGAAGCCGCAGTTTCAGCTGGGGCATCTATGTTACCATTGGATAGTTGGGCAGCGAGTTCGGCTTTTTTCATTGGTCCGAACAACGGGACTATACCTAAGATAACCAGTGGCACCATAATCAGTGCCAACCAGGCATACACCATGTAAGGAATGGCTGAGATATAGGTTTTTATGCCATTGGGGTCGGTTTCCGGCGCGATACCGTTAGCAACCAGCAGACCTCCGAAGAAAATGGCCCAGGTTGAAATTGGCACCAGCACACACATTGGTGCGGCGGTTGAGTCAACCACATAGGCCAGCATTTCGCGCGATACCTTGTATTTGTCGGTGATCCGTTTCATGGTTTCGCCGACGGTTAAGGCATTTAAGTAATCATCGATAAAAATAATCAGACCCAGAAAGTAGGTCATGAACAGCGAAGGTTTGCGGCCACTGGCATACTGCTGCGCCATTCGACCAAATGCGAACGCACCACCGGTATGGACCAGCAGCGCAATTAAGGCGCCAAAGCCACCGCAGACCAGGATTAACCAGCCAATGGTTTCGTCCTGCATCACGCGCACGGAGGTTTCACCCAAGTTAAACAACGCTTCCTTTGGTGAACCCAGAAGTAACAAACCGGAAGCAGCGCCTAATACCAACGCCAGAATAGGGCGCTTTAACCAAACGGCGAACGCCAGTACGACTAAGGCAGGGATCAGGCTAATTGCAGAGGGTTCAACGGCGGCCGCTTCGGCCGCCGCAGCAATAGGTTCGGCCAGACTCTCTAAAGATGCATCTGCTGACATGGTTTTTTATTCTCATAATAAAAGCCGGGACAGGCCGGCAAAGTTAACTGAACCGTTGCAGCAGATTGGACAACTCAACGGAGCGGAACACTGCGCGGAGCTCTGGCTAAACCACCGGTTTAGCTGCATAAGTATCCAGCGCAGGTTTGTCTGATCTTTATGCAGACAAACGCGTGCATCATAGCAAAAAAACGATTTTGCACAATTGGAATCTTTGTGTCTGATATAGGGTAGCAGCTGTCAGCTATTTTTACAGGCTAATACTTGCGTTTGAATTAACTCAAGCCAAGTCAAGGAGTTATTTTATGGCACGCTCTATGCTAAATCTTCTTTGTAGTTCACCGTCAGACGAGCATTAAGCGAGCTGATAAAACATTTTGCAGGAGCGAGAAAATGAAGAAAATTTTGAAAGGTGCCATCGCAGGGGTTGCGTTGTTACTTGCGCCCTTCACCCAGGCGGCCATGGTTACACAGTGGGATTATACAGTTACGTTGCAGTGGGTAGACTGGACATTCGGTGCGGGAACAGGTACTCAGACGACATCACCTTCATTGTTGACCTGGGGGTCATCAGGTGGTAACCATGCGGTACTTGGTGGCACCCGTAGTGGCCTTGGTATTACCGAGTCACCTGCTGATGGTATCGTTAACACCAACGGTCCTGCTGCTCTTACCAATATTGTGACGCATTACAACAATACGCTGAGCGGCAGCCATGCCACCTTAACTAATGCTGTGCTCCAGTCAACCTTGCTGTTAACCCCGCTGAACCCGGTTGGTGATACACTGGATTTACTGGTTGCTAATTTCAGTATCAATTTTATTGAAACACCGAATCAAAATCCGTGTCCATTCCCATCGTTATCGGTTTGTGACGATATTTTTGTTATCTCAACTGATGCGTTGAATGCGTCTTTTGACTATAACGGTTTTACCTACTTTATCAGTATCATTGAGACCAGTGGTTCTTTGAATCCAATGGACGCCGCAACCTGTGCGCAAGCAGGTATTGTTGGTCCTTGTTTAGGTTTTAAAACACAAGAAAACCAATTTACCGCTGCCCAATTTGCGTTCCTGATCACCACTGAACCTGTGACTATTGTTGCTGCACCTGGTGTGCTGGCGCTGATGGGCTTAGGCCTGATAGCGCTGGTAGGTGTACGTCGTCGCAAGCAGTTAGTGGCATAGTATTAATAGTTAAATAAAAAATGCCGGCATAGTCCGGCATTTTTTTATGGTCAGGTTACCCCCGGAAAGGGGGCTGTCGGGATAGAAATTACCGACGACTATAAGGCGGCGATTTCGGCCTGCTGCGCTTGCAGTTTGTTTACAGCCTGCTCCAGTTCAGCCAGTTTGGCGCGCTCTTTCTCCAGCACCGCTTCCGGTGCCTTGGCAACAAAACCCTCGTTACTCAGCTTACCGGCAACCCGGGATAATTCTTGCTGGGTTTTTTCCAGTTGCTTAGCAATACGGCCAAGTTCTGCTTCTTTATCAATTAAACCGGCCATTGGGATCAGCAGGTCCATGCTGCCAATCAGCTGAGTGGCGCTGGCTGGCGCCTTAGCATCGGCCGCCAATACCTCCAGGCTGTCCAGTTTCGCCATTACCAGCAGGAAGTTACGGTTTTGCTCCAGTCGGCGCA
Source organism: Alishewanella sp. HH-ZS (assembly GCF_001704375.1). Lineage (NCBI taxonomy): Bacteria > Pseudomonadati > Pseudomonadota > Gammaproteobacteria > Alteromonadales > Alteromonadaceae > Alishewanella > Alishewanella sp. HH-ZS. Next base: position 3,671 of record NZ_LZEJ01000053.1, read on the forward strand.
GCTCTTCTGCATTCAGATTACGCAGCAATACCGTTAATGGCTTAGATGGCGCAATATTCATTTCACCACGCACGTTACGGATAGCGGTGATCACGGCTTTTAACCATTCCAGATCAGCCTGCGCCGTCTCATCCACCAGCTCGGCCTGATAAACCGGATAGGCGGCCAGCATAATGCTGTCGCTGTTAATACCGGCCAGTGGCTTAACGGCTTGCCAGATACTTTCCGTGATATAAGGCATAATCGGATGCATCAGGCGTAACAGGCTTTCCAGCACAGTGATCAGCGTATGGCGGGTGCCGCGCTGCTCTGCTTCAGAGCCTTTGAACAACACCGGCTTGGTCAGCTCCAGGTACCAGTCACAGAACTGGTTCCAGGTAAACTCATACAGTGCGGTGGCGGCCAGGTCAAAGCGATAGCTGTCGAAGTAATGCCGTACTTGTTTTACCGTTTGCTGGTATTGTGCCAGGATCCATTTATCGGCCAGTGACAGCACCTTATCGTTGCTGTTAAAGCCGCAGTCCTGACCTTCGGTATTCATCAACACATAGCGGCTGGCATTCCACAGTTTATTGCAGAAGTTACGGTAGCCTTCTAAGCGCTTCATATCCCAGTTGATATCACGCCCGGTAGACGCCAGCGCTGCCAGCGTAAAACGCACCGCATCGGTGCCGCTGGCCGGAATACCTTCCGGGAACTGCTTGCTGGTGCGGTCGGCAATTTTCTTTGCCAGCTGCGGTTGCATCATATTGGCAGTGCGTTTTTCCAGCAGTGCGTCCAGCGTAATGCCGTCAATCATATCCAGCGGGTCAATCACATTACCCTTGGATTTTGACATCTTATCGCCGTTTTCATCCCGGATCAGGCCGGTGACATAAACGGTCTTAAAGGGCACTTGCGGCTTACCATCGGCATCTTTAATAAAGTGCATGGTCATCATGATCATCCGGGCAACCCAGAAGAAAATAATGTCAAAGCCGGTCACTAACACATCGGTAGGATGGAAGTTCTTTAAATCTTCGGTTTGCTCTGGCCAACCCAGCGTCGAGAAGGTCCACAGCGCCGAGCTAAACCAGGTGTCCAGCACGTCGTTGTCCTGACTCAGGCTGACGCTAGCTGCCAGCTGATATTTACTGCGCACCTCAGCTTCGCTACGACCAACATAAACCTTGCCATCGGCATCATACCAGGCTGGAATCCGATGGCCCCACCATAGCTGACGCGAGATACACCAATCCTGAATATCACGCATCCAGCTGTAGTACATATTCTCGTATTGTTTTGGCACAAACTGAATATCGCCGTTTTCTACCGCTTCGGTCGCCGTTTTCGCCAGTGGCGCAACCCGCACATACCACTGATCAGTCAGCATCGGCTCAATGACCACGCCGCTGCGATCACCATAAGGCAGGGTGTTGTTGACCTCTTCAATTTTTTCCAGCAAGCCGGCGGCAGCAAAGGCGGCAACGATGGCTTTGCGGGCATCGTAGCGGTCCAGGCCTTGATATTCAGCCGGGATGGCAATCTGCAGTTCAGTATTTGGCTGGCCGTTAATATGGTAGCAGTCTGCGCTCTGACGGATAGTGGCATCCGGGGTCATCACATTAATCAGTGGCAGTTGATGACGCTTACCGACTTCGTAGTCGTTAAAGTCATGCGCCGGCGTGATTTTGACGCAACCGCTGCCTTTGCTCATGTCGGCGTGTTCATCTGCGATAATCGGTATGCGGCGGTTGGCCAGCGGTAATAGGATGGTTTTGCCAATCAGATCTTTATAGCGCTCGTCATCCGGGTTTACCGCAACGGCGCTGTCACCGAGCATGGTTTCCGGGCGGGTGGTCGCCACCACCAGATAGTCTTTACCATCGGCGGTCTTTATGCCATCGGCCAGCGGATAACGCAGGTGCCAGAACTGGCCCTTTTGCTCTTTGTTCTCGACTTCCAGATCCGAAATCGCGGTATGCAGTTTCGGATCCCAGTTTACCAGGCGTTTGCCGCGGTAAATCAAATCATCTTCATACAGCCGGACAAAGACTTCCTGCACGGCATTCGACAGGCCGGCATCCATGGTAAAGCGTTCACGGTCCCAATCGACCGAGTTCCCCAGGCGGCGCATTTGCGAGGTAATGGTACCGCCGGATTCAGCCTTCCATTGCCACACCTTTTCAATAAATTTGTCGCGGCCAAGCTCGGCGCGGCCGGGCAGACCTTCCTGCGCCAGTTTACGCTCTACTACCATCTGGGTGGCGATACCGGCATGGTCGGTACCGACTTGCCACAGCGCATTTTTACCCTGCATCCGCTGGTAGCGGGTGAGCGCATCCATAATGGTTTGCTGGAACGCATGCCCCATATGCAGGCTACCGGTAACATTTGGCGGTGGGATCATAATGCAGTAGTTATTACCCGGCCGGTTATCGCCGTTCGGTTTAAAATAGCCCTTGCTTTCCCAGGCCTGATACATCGCCTGTTCTATTTCACTGGGGTTAAAGGTTTTTTCCATCTGAGTGATACCTGTAAATTCAGTCGGCAGTAATCGTTTCCGGCAGAATGCCCGCCTGTCGATACTGCTTATAGCGTTCCCGCGCCTGCGCTTTTAGCGTTGGCTCGGCGGGCACAAATTCAATGATCTGGTTAAAGCGCCGGGCAAAATCCGGCACCTGGTCGGCCAGGTTAATTAACACCTGGCGGCTGGTTTTTGGCGCCTGCCAGCCAATTTCTACCGGCGCGCCGCGTTGCGGGCCTTCGCCGGCCAGGTTGTGTGGCACAAAGCTGTCGGGTTCAAATTGCCATAACAGTTCGTCCAGCAGCTCGGCACTTTGCTGGTCGGCAGTATATACGAAAACCCGTTGTTTGGCGCGGTACAGCTGGGCACAAAGCTGGCAGGCTAAAGCAAAATGAGCTGGCGCAGGCGTCAGCTCATTAGCTTGGGAACCGGTACTGGCTACAGCACTTTGCTCAGCCAGCACATAGAAGGTAACCAGCATCAGTGATCCTGCTGCTGACCAGTACGATTGATCAGGAACTGGGTCAGCAATGCGACCGGCCGGCCGGTTGAACCTTTGTCTTTACCCCCACTGCGCCAGGCGGTACCGGCGATATCCAGGTGTGCCCAGTGATACTTGCGGGTAAAGCGTGACAGAAAGCAAGCGGCAGTAATGGTACCGGCAGCGCGGCCACCCAGGTTGCTAAAGTCAGCAAACGGGCTCTCCAGCTGATCCTGATACTCATCCCACAGCGGCAGGCGCCAGGCGCGATCACCGCTTTGCTCTGAAGCGTTCAACAGCTCATGCGCCAATGGGTTATGGTTACTCAGCAGGCCAGAGGCATGTTTACCCAGTGCAATCACGCAGGCACCGGTCAGGGTCGCCACATCAATCACCAGCTCAGGGTCAAAGCGTTCGACATAGGTCAGCGCATCGCATAGCACCAGCCGGCCTTCGGCATCGGTATTCAGCACTTCGACGGTTTGGCCTGACATGGTGGTCAGGATATCACCTGGCCGGTAAGCGTTGGCATCTGGCATATTTTCTGCTGCTGCCAGCACCGCGACGATATTTACCGGTAACTGCAGGTTAATCACTGCCTGCATGGTACCCAGCACTGAGGCGGCACCACACATATCAAACTTCATCTCATCCATGCCATCGCCCGGTTTCAGGCTGATACCGCCGGAGTCGAAGGTCAGACCCTTACCAACCAGTACCACCGGCGCGCTGTTATCGGCCGCGCCCTGATATTTAATCACTGACATTTTCGGTTCATTCACTGAACCGCGGCCAACCGCCAGGTAGGAGTTCATGCCCAGAGCTGACATTTCGGCTACGCCCAATACTTCAACGCTGACCTTGTCCGATAACTTGCTCAGTGCTGACGCCTGTTCGGCCAGATAGGCCGGGGTACAGATATTCGGCGGCATATTCCCAACATCTTTACACTGCTTAATACCGGCGGCGATAGCTAAACCATGTTCCACTGCGCGCTCGCCAATGGTCAGATCGCGGCGGGTCGGCACATTAAACACAATTTTACGTAGCGGGCGGCGGGTTTCGTCCTTTTTGCTTTTCAGCTTATCAAAGACGTAGAGGCAATCCTGAGTGGTTTCCACCGCATGACGCACTTTCCAGTAGGTATCACGGCCTTTAACATGCAGCTCGGATAAAAAGCATACCGCTTCCATCGAGCCGGTTTCGTTCAGGGTGCTAATGGTTTTGGCGATGATCTGACGGTACTGGCGCTCGTCTAATTCGCGCTCTTTGCCGCAGCCGACCAATAATACACGCTCACTTAATACATTGGGCACATGGTGCAGTAACAGCATCTGGCCTGGTTTGCCTTCCAGGTCGCCGCGGCGTAATAAGTTACTGATATAGCCTTCACTGATTTTATCCAGTTGCTCGGCTACGGCGGACAGGCGGCGTGGCTCATACACACCGACCACAATGCAGGCACTGCGTTGTTTTTCCGGACTTCCGCTTTTGACGCTGAACTCCATGTTTACTCCTGATTCTAAGAGACTGTGCTACTATGGGCGCTGATCGCATACAGCAGACGCGGCAGCCACAAGGTATGGTGCTGAAATTTTACCGGGTTTTACTGAAAAAGCTCGGTTTTAATGCCGCTTTGCCCGATAATAAAGTGTATAAATACCAAGTTTACTGAAAAATCACCAGCTTTCCAGAGAAAAGACAGGTTTTTAGGGGGCATTTTTGATTATTTTTCGTTATCTGATTGGTGAAGTCTTTCGCGCTCAGTTAGCTGTCTTTGTTATTCTGACCACCATTATTATCAGTCAACGTTTTGTAAAAATCCTGGCTGACGCCTCTGAAGGCGAGATCCCCGGCCAACTGGTACTGAGTATAGTGGCGTTAAAGTTACCGCAGCTGGCGGTGATTATTCTGCCGCTCAGCGCCTTCCTTGGTATCCTGGTGGCGTACGGTCGTATCTACGCTGACAGCGAGATGACGGTGCTACATGCTACCGGCGTCAGCGAATGGTATGTCACCCGCCTGACGCTGCTTTTATCGGTAATGATGGCGCTGCTGGCCGCCAGTGTTACCCTGTATTTCAGCCCTTGGGCAACCGAGCGCGAATATCAGCTACTGGAGCGCGCCGAATCGGACGCCGGTTTATTTTCGCTGGTACCCGGCCGGTTCCAGCATACCTCAAACGAAAAAGCGGTCATTTTTGTACAGGAAGTCAGCCGTTCCGGTAACCAGCTGGCCAAGGTGTTTGTCGCCCAGACCGTCGAAAAAGATGGCGGCAGCCAACAGGCTGTTGTTTATGCCTCAGGCGGTGCCGTATATGAAGATCCGGAAACCGGAGCGCAGCTAATGACGCTGGAGCAGGGGCGCCGTTATGCTGGTGACGGCCAATCGCCGGCTTATGAAGTGATCGAATTTGATCGCTATCAAATCCAGATCCGCGAACAGGAAGTCGAGCAGCGGCGACGCAAGCTATCCAGTTTAAGTACGCCGGCGCTGTTAAAAGAAAGCGGTAGTGAGGCGATTGCCGAATGGCATTGGCGGATTGCGATCCCGCTATCAATCCCAATTTTAACCCTGATTGCCGTGCCACTGAGCCGGGTGAACCCGCGCCAGGGCAAATTTGGCCGGTTATTGCCGGCGCTGCTGCTGTACCTGGGCTACTATGCCTTGCTGATTATCGCCCGCTCGGCGCTGGAGGATGGCAAGATCCCACCTCAACTGGGCATGTGGTGGCTGCATGCGGCCGGTTTGACGCTGGGGACGGTATTGATCCTGCGTAATCGGGAAGGGGCGCAGAAGATCCGGGCCTGGGTAGCGGGGCGCTAAGATGATCAGAATCCTCGACCTTTATATCGGTAAAACCATTCTTACTACCTCGGCGCTAACGTTAAGCGTCTTGCTGGCGTTATCGGCGATGTTCCGTTTTATTGACCAGATGCGTTCTATCGGCCGCGGCTATTACGATATGGTGCATGCTGCGCTGTTTACGCTGTACAGCGTGCCGGGCGATGTGGTGATGTTCTTCCCAATGGCGGCGTTAATCGGCGGCCTGATTGGCCTGGGGATCCTGGCCAGCAGCAGCGAGCTGGTGGTGATGCAGGCTGCGGGCTTATCGCGGCTGAATATTATTAATTCGGTGATGAAGTCGGCTGTGCTGATGGTACTGGTAATGATGGCGGTAGCTGAGTGGGGAGCACCGGTGACAGACCGCGCTGCGCGCGAGCTCAGAATTAAAGCCATCTCAGACGGTAATGTATTTGCGGCGCGGCAAGGAGTCTGGGCTAAGGACGGCGACAGCTTTGTTAATATTAAAGAAGTCGACGATCTGGGGAATCTGAAAGAGGTGATTATCTATCAGTTTCAACCGGATCTGGCGCTGGCCCGGGTGGTACGTGCCGAAACGGCGCAATATCTTGATGATGCCTGGCGCTTGCAGCAGGTTACTGAACTGACCTTTAGTGACGAGCGGATTGAGCAACAGCTACTACCAACCCAGCGCTGGCGCTCTACGCTGACACCGGACAAGCTCAGTGTGGTGAGTATTAAACCGGAAATGTTGTCACTGCGGGGGCTACGCGAATATGTCGATTACCTGCAGCAAAATGGTCAGGAAGCCAGCCGTTATCAATTAGCCTATTGGCGGAAAATTCTGCAGCCGGTTACCCTGGCGGCCATGTTGCTACTGGCGTTATCCTTTATCTTTGGCCCGCTGCGCAGCGTAACCATGGCGGCTCGTGTGCTGTTGGGGATTTTGACCGGCTTTGGCTTTTATATGAGTAACGAAGTATTCGGACCACTGGCGCTGGTGTATCAATTACCCCCGCTGGCGGGAGCGGCTTTGCCCAGCATACTGTTTATTGGCATTTCGCTGTATTTTATGCGGCGGAAAATCTAGGGCGTGTTGATGTTTTAACCAGCCCGCTTTAGCGGGCTGTTTTATGTAAATTCAGTACCTTGCTTTGTTCTTTACTCAGGATAATCATCTGACTGTTGGTCAGTTGATCCTGCAGCGCCAGCCCCTTGCCCCAGCGTAACCAGAGCCAGATATTGCCAATGCCGCCAAGCGCCAGCAGTGCTCTTGCCAGCGCCTGCGGCGCCGTCAGCGGTTTACCCGCTTGACTGACCAGCAGTAAACGCCAGGCGCGCATGCCCAGAGTCTGACCGGCTTTGCACCAGAAATAGACATAAAACCCCAGGATCACCGCCACCAGATAAGCGAAGTACAGCCACTTGCGCCAGCTGCTGGTAACATAGGCAGCAATATCCTGCTCAGGCAGTAACTGAATAGCGCCACTCCATACCAGCAGTTGCACCAGCAACATCGCCAGACCAGCGGCCAGCATAATCAGCGCCGTGAGAATTAACACATCATAAATTATTGCGGCCAAACGCCGGGCAAAGCCGGCGCGGGGGGCATCCTGATACATAACTACTCCTGTTAAAAGCGTCAGCAGTTTAACATGCTCGAACGATTCAGGGCACTCCCCGCTTGGTGCAAGGGGGAACAGAATCTCGTTAGTAGCATAGCAAAAGCTGAGATGCCGTTATTTTGAACAAACAATCCAGTGTCAGGCAGAAATGTCAGACAAAGCACTTGCGCCTGCTAAGCGGCATCGTATAATGCAGGCGTTTACCTCAAACAACTCCTCTCTGCCTGGGTGGCGAAATCGGTAGACGCAGCGGATTCAAAATGCAAAGCGTCTTAGGGAAAGGTAGACATAACCTGTTGAATAGTCTACGATTCGACAAAGGTTAAAAGTGCAGCGCCCTTGCAAAGTTTTGCAAAGGTTTGTAACTAGGTTAGTTACAAAAGAAAAAGTCCTCTCAATGCCTGGGTGGCGAAATTGGTAGACGCAGTGGATTCAAAATCCACCGTTGGCGACAACGTGCCGGTTCGAGTCCGGCCCTAGGCACCATATTACTCAATAACTTAAACCTTTATGCTTTGACATTGTTTCCTGATTTGGTAATGTTCTAGTTACTAATTTCAGGGAAATTGCATGGAACTGCATCACCTTAAATCATCTTATCGCGTGAAGCTCATGAAGCATCTGCTTATTGGCGAATTGCTCCAATTAATCAGGGCTAGTTTTAGCTATGATATTGAAATCTCCCAACCTTGAGATGTATAACCAAGGATGTGCTCTTGCCGTTGACTACAGCTGTGTAACGAGCCATATTCCGCAAAATATTGTAAAACTAAATTTTAAGGCGCACGACAAAATAGAGGTTATTTCTCCTGATTCTATGTCATTAGCATGCATAGTACTGGTTTTTTTTTTTTTTTTTTTTGAGGCAAATTAAGCACTAAGCTACTAGATTTATTGAAGTGTAGGGATGCCAACCAAATCAAAGGCAATAAATAAGGCGTAAAACCAGAACGGTTTGTTATCTGAAGAATTTGCAAAACGGCTTTCAGTAGATACTACTATACAGTTGAATCAAATAAAGTGTTGGTTTACAAATTCAGCCGAAAAAGGATTGATAATGGATATAAGTTCGACGAAAGTCTCTAAAATTATTGTCCATAGGGTGGGAAATAAACTTCGTGACGAGGGGTTTTATTTGTCTCCTGTCGAATGCAATAGATCCAATACATTGGATGACTTGCTTTTAAGTAGCCTTCTATCTCCGGTAATAAGAAGAGGGGAGGAATTTTTTTTGACGCATGAGTCTGACATCTCCTTAAACACTATTCACCATTATGCAAAAAAATTATTCTCAGACCCGAATCAATTTAAACAATGCAGTGAGGCAATAGCAAAGCACCTTTATGGATCTTCTGGTCATCCGAATATTGGAGGTGGTGAATTTATTATAATTCTTTTTGATGATGTAAGAGTTGATGACGTCTCACTGCAAGCATTGGGGTTGTTTAGAGTTGAAAGTAAAGATGACTACTTAGATGTGGGAGAGGAAGGCGGTGTTATTCAAGTTATTGAAAAACAGGGAGTGTCTCTCGATAAAGTTCAGAAGGGAGCTATTGTCTTATCTGATAGTCACAAGGTCTTCGTAATTGATAACTTAGGGCACAAAACTAAATACTGGATCGAAAACTTCCTAAAAGCCTCCCCTGTGCATACACCTAAAAAATTTGCTCAAGTTGCCGGCACACTGATTAAGGCAATATCAAACAAAGTGGAAACTCCAGGTAATGCTATTGAATTTGCAAAACATATTGAAGAACATCTAAGCGAGTCGGAATCACTGTCATTGTCTGATCTGAGAAACATCTCTAAAGATTACATCGATGACGAAAAATTGGACGAGCTTGTGAATGGTGCACATCTTAAATATGGGATAACGCTGGACGACAACGCACCAATAGAAAGTAAATATCTCTCAAAATACGCTAAAGATGTGGTCACAAAGGCGCGGATTTCTGAAGGTGTAAGTTTGTTGGTGTCGAACCCAGAAACAAAAATATCCTCAATAGAAGTTAAGGTTACAAAAGGTGGGTTTCGGGCTGTGGTGGATTTTGAAAGGAAAGGAGCGTAAAGATGGCTGGAGAAAAATCAAAGAAATCTGGTGAAATTGGAGAAGCTTTGGCTACAGCTCTTCTTGACCGGATAGGTTGGAAGCATCTAATCCACAACATCTCAATCAGCTGTAATACTCCAAGCCATTTAAACGATGAGGGAAAACTACGTCAAAGTCATGGAGAAGACCAGATTTACCTTTATAACAACCCTTTTCATGATGATCGTACTGAGTTTGTTCATGTGTCGAACAAGAATATCTTAGGAAGTTATCCAACGGTTGGAACTCTGAGAACGCAATTTAAAAGCCATATAAAAGAGTTAGGCCAGACTATTGATTGTGCTAAATACAATCAAACCTTGAGAGATATTGGAACAAACTTCAAGGCTAAGAAAAACCGCCACCACGCAGGGCTTCTGATCTGGCTCCATAATGATCATGAAGAAATTGATAAAAGCATTCTGGGTGATCTTGCTCATTGTAGACTCGATTCGGATTGTGACGCTCCTTTTTATGTGATTGACAATGGTAGAGCGTCTTTCCTCTTAAAAGTTGTAGATGATTTGAGGATGCGGGCAGTAGGGGGAGATTACGAATTTTTTTACCCAAGAATTGGTACTTCAATAACTGTGAACGAGATGCGGACGGGAAAAGAGCTCCCACTTGAACTCATTGCTGCTGACATCATACCTGCGGTTGTGACAAAAGGTGAATCAAAAGAGTTAATTGTTTATGCAAATGAAAACTTTGATTCTAGTTCATACAAGAATCTAATCTGAGGTATCCCCAGAAATTT
>NZ_LZEJ01000054.1:0-18560 GCF_001704375.1 Alishewanella sp. HH-ZS
CCGATGACAAGGTTCATTCCTTTATACACATTAAACATACAATACACTATAATGCTAAAGCGTTTGTTGTCAAATAAAAAGGCAGATTTCTCTGCCTTAATACACAATATACATAGTTCAATGTACTATATATAACAGTTGAGGCTTTTTTTATGCTGCTAAACCGCAGCACAGTGCTGCGGTTTAGGCGGGGTATTAATCAATCTTGGTTTTCAGGCCGCGACGGATTAACAGCGCATCGGTAGTAGGTTCCTGACCACGGAAGGCTTTGTAAGACTCCATAGTTGGCCGTGAGTTACCCACCGCCAGAATGTTCTTGCGGTAGTGATCACCGTTCTCACGGGTCAGACCGCCATTCTTCTGCACATGGGCAAAGGCGTCAGCGGCCAGGATCTCGCTCCACATATAGGCATAGTAACCGGCTGAGTAGCCACCACCCATAGAATGTGAGAAGAAGTTAGTTTTATAGCGCGGCGGTACTGCGTTCAGATCCACACCATGCTTTTTCAGCGAGGCCGCTTCAAAGGCTTTTGGATCCTGCAGCGGGGCATCGGCGCTCAGCGTATGCCAGTCCATATCCAGCAGGGCCGCAGAGATATACTCCAGCGTATCGAAACCCTGGTTAAAGCTGCGTGACCGCATAACTTTATCCAACAGATCGGCCGGAATGGCTTCGCCAGTCTGGTAGTGCTTGGCATAGTTGGCCAGAATTTCCGGATGTTGCGCCCAATCTTCTTCGAAGGTTGACGGGAATTCAACGAAATCGCGTGATACGGCGGTCATTGCCAGTGTTGGGTACTTCACGTTTGAGAAGATACCGTGCACACCATGGCCCAGCTCATGGAAAATGGTCGTAGTGTGGTCATAGCTGATCAGTGTGGGTTCACCCTCTGGCGCTTTCGGGATATTCATCACGTTTACCACAACTGGCTTCTGACCTGTCAGGTGTGATTGACCAACGAAAGAGCTCATCCAGGCACCGCCACGTTTGCCTTCGCGGGCAAAGTAGTCAGCATAGAACAAGGCAATGCTCTTACCGTCGGCGTCAAACACCTCATAGACTTCCACATCCGGGTGATAAACCGGCAGATCCGGGCGTGGCTCAAAGCGGATACCATAGAAGCGGTTCATATAGTAGAAAGCGCCGTCTTTTAATACCCGGTTAAATTCGAAGTATTTTTTCACTTCGTTTTCGTCCAGATCGTACTTCGCCTGGCGCACAAATTCAGCATAGTATTCCCAGTCCCACGGCTGTACTTCAAAATCACCGCCTTTTTCGCGGATCATCGCCTGAATGGCGGCTTGTTCTTGCTGGGTATTGGCTACTACAGCCGGAACCATAGAACCTAACATGTCATAAACCGCTTGCGGGGTTTGTGCCATATTGGTTTCCAGGGTGTAGGCCGCCCAGTTGTCATAACCTAACAGCTTGGCGCGCTCGGCGCGTAACTGAGCTAAGCGGGCAACGATAGCCGTGTTGTCATTTTCACCTGACTGGGCGCGGTTTGCTGAAGCTTCCCATACGCGCTGGCGCAGTTCGCGGTTATTCAGCGAGGTTAAAATTGGCTGGCGCGTGGTATTGGTGATGTTCAGTAAAAACTTACCGTCATGGCCGCGCTCTTTGGCTGCATTGGCCGCAGCAGTAATTTGTGCCTGTGATAAACCATCCAGCTCTTCAACCGTATCGACGATCACGGCGATATTGCGGGTTTCCGCCAGCAAGTTCTGGCCAAACTTGTTGGTCAGGGTAGAGTGTTCTTCGTTCAGGGCGCGAATAGCGGTTTTTTGCTCTTCGCTCAGCTTGGCACCAGAACGGACAAAACGCTCGTAGTACACTTCAACCAGACGTTTGGATTCAGCATCCAGGCCCAGATCGTTACGGGCGTTATACACGCTTTCGATACGGGCGAATAACGCCGGGTTCAGGCTGATATTATCTGAGTGAGCAGCCATACGCGGCGCCAGCTCGCTTTGAATTTTGCGACGCTCTTCGTTGCTGTCAGTGCCGGTCAGGTTATAAAACACCCGTGATACTCGGGTTAACAGCTCGCCGCTTTTTTCCATCGCCACAAAGGTATTCTCAAAGGTGGCGGGCTCCGGATTATTGGCAATGGCTTCAATTTCAGCCATATGCTGCTTCATGCCTTCTTCAAAGGCTGGCAGGAAGTGCTCGTCTTTAATTTCAGCGAAGTTTGGTGCTTCAAAAGGTAAGGTGCTCTTTTTGAAAAAAGGGTTAGTCACTGTCACCTCGGCAACGGCTGGCGCGGCAGCCTGATTAGCTTGTTGAGTAGGGGCCGTATTGTCAGAGCAGGCACTGAGCGACAGCACTGCACCAATGGCAGTAGCAAGCAGGGTTTTACGCATTTCTTATCTCCGTGGATAGTTCGGCTAGTTATTGTTTTCGGTACCGCAGGGCGGCGGGTTACAATGCTGCAGTATGCCGTAAAAACCGCGGCTGGCACGGCAGTTTGCAACCAAGTGCCAACAAATTAAGACAAAAGCCCCGGCAGTGCAAATTTTTAGCCCGAAAATGCCGGTTTTAGCTGTTTGCCAGCGGCAAACGGATAAAAAAGCGGCTGCCGCTGGCCAGGCGCTGATAGCCAATGTCGCCATGCATTTTGTCGATCAGCTGCTTGCTAATCGCCAGCCCTAAACCGGTGCCGCTCTGGGCACGGCTACTGGCACTGTCGGCCTGAGCAAAGCGCTGAAACAGCATTGACTCAAAGGCCGCCGGTACTCCTTTGCCAATATCATCCACCTGCAGTTCCACCTGCTGTGAATGCTTGAGCAGTTGCAGGGTAATAGGTGTATCCGGCTCAGCAAATTTCAGGGCGTTGGAGAGCAGGTTAAGGCATACCTGGCGCACCCGGGCTTCGTCGGCCAGCACCGGATAAGTGGCGGCATCGGCTGTGAGTTCGAATTGCCGCTGCTGGCTGCTTGCCAGCTGCTGGCTCAGTTGCTGTAGTAGCGGTAACAGGTCAAAGGGCAGTATTTTTAACGGCATATTACCGCTACTGAGTTTTTCAAAATCCAGTAAGTCGTTAACTAACTGATGCAATTGCCGGCAATTGTTTTGCGCAATCTCCAGCATTTTTTGCTGCTGCGTCGATAACGGGCCCAAAGCGCCACCTACCGCCAGGCTCAGGGCGCCATTAATTGAAGTCAGTGGCGTGCGTAGCTCATGGCTGACAGTGGCAACAAAGTCATTCTGCAGCTGCTCGATGCGTTTGCGCTCGGTAATATCCCGCAGTACCAGCAGTTTATAATAGTGTGCCTGTGGCATCGGGGTATGAAACAACAGCAATTCGAAGCTTTGACCATCGGCCCGCAAACCCTGACATTCCAGTTGTTGCTGCTCCGGGTTCGTCTGCTGCACCTGCTGTTCAATTTGCTGTTCAACTTGCTGGGCATTGGCGAGTAAAAAGCTCCATTTTTGCCCCAGCAAGGCGTCGGCTTTGTAGCCAAAAATCCGGCTGCAGGCGCTATTAGCGGTTTGGATCCGGCCACTGCGATCGACAGTGATAATGCCGTCCAGTACATTGTCATAAATACTGCGTAGCCGCTGCTCGCTCTCGGTCAGCGCATCACGGCTTTGTCGCAAACGGTATACTGTGGCCAGCAAGCGGCTGAGCAGATACAAAATACAGAGCGCAGTGGCATATAAACCAAGCCGCAGCAACGTCAGGCGACTACCGGTAACCGGGGCTTCTTTTACCGCCATTTGCCACTCAGCCCCGCGGATCGCCACATTTAACTGCAAACTACGCGGGTTAAACAGTTGCTGCTCGCCAAAGAATGCTGGTGTTACTTCGCCTTCTGTCGTCAGGCCGCGTAGCGCAACCTCTATCCCTAACTCTTTGGCACTGTTGGTCAAAAGCTGCCAAACTGGTGCCAAATCAATCACGGTACTGATAATGCCCCAGTAGCTACCATCTTCCAGATACAGTGGATAGCGATAGATAAAGCCACGGCCACCCTGTACCAGATCCAAAGGGCCGCTCAATAGCGCCCGGCGGCTACTAATCATACTGGCGATCGCCGGCCATTGCAGCGGTAAGTCGGGGTAATACAGATTAATGGCCTGCTCATTACCGGCCAGCGGATAGACATGCTGAATACGGTTGCCGGGGGCGATACCGATATTGCGGATATAAGATGATTGCCTGACCAGACCCGCCAGCAGGATATCCAACTCCTGTGCTTCTAACTGTCCGGATTTGGCCGTGAGGTAACTGGCTAAACTGGCCGTTAGGTACAAAGGGATATTCAGCTCTTTTTCCAGCCGGGTTCGCACCTGATCCGCTGCCGCCAATTGTTGTTGCTGACTCAGGGCACTGAGCCGCGCCTGCTCATTACGCAGTAACAGCTCGACACCGGCAATCATAGCCAGTGTTAGCAGTACCAACAGTAAGCGTTGCCAGGTATTCAGAGGGGGCAGTGGGGTTTTCATAAGCCGGCGTGTCCTGACCGCAGTAGCAAAGTACAGATTATAGGCAGTTGCACCGATATTCAAATGCCAGCGCGTCTGTTCGCCTAAAAAAGCAACACAGATACAATAGACTTACGCCGCAAGGCTGTCTATAATGCGCGCTCTGGATGCACCCGTAGCTCAGCTGGATAGAGCGCTGCCCTCCGGAGGCAGAGGTCTCAGGTTCGAATCCTGACGGGTGCGCCAAACGTCAAAACCGCCATAGGGCGGTTTTTTCGTTTGTGGACCTTGTCGGATGAGAGCCTGTCGTTCGACAAAACGGCAGGAAAGCCGTTTTGGACGTTGCGTAGCAACGCCCGCAGGGCGAGGTACAGGATGTACCGAGTCAATCCTGACGGGTGCGCCAAAACAAACAACCAACCGCCATTTGGCGGTTTTTTGTTTTGTGGTACTCGCAGATTTGAACCTTCTTCGACACCAATTTGCCTGGAGCAAATTGGAACAGCGCAAGCTGGCCCCTCTGGGGCGAGTATCAGGATGATACGAGTGAATCCTGACGGGTGATCCATATAAATCAACCACTTACGCGAAAGCTAAGTGGTTTTTTTGTGCCTTGTGACCATCTGGTGACCATTCAGTTTTCATGAAACAAACTTAACCAGGTTTTTTGATCTCTGCTTGTTTTAATATGTCTAAAACTTAGTAGGCAAAATAAGCTAATATTTCATCCTAAGACTTAGCGGGGCAACTCTGGTTAAGTAAAGTTGCTCTAATGCTTCTGGAATTGTCATTTCTTCATTCTCTCTCAGATATCGTTCAACTTGCTTATGAACAAAGACGATACGTTGTTTTTGCCTGCGGTATTTTTCCATCTAGTGAGATCCTTAAATTTAACGTCTGATTTCGTAAGGTAGCTAAACTCTGAAGGTATACGTCAGCTATAAATTTACTAATTATTGATGCAAATATTGATGCGGTAATTGTGGTAAGCTTTTATAGGACACTGAAATTAAGAGTTTTAAAGAAATATGCCTAGCTCAGCTATTGATGCAATTGTTGATTTTTTACGGCGTGAACCTGCAAGTTCAAGCGAAATCGCCAGCTTTTGTGGTTGCGATCGTTCAACGGTGACACGTCATCTGAAGCGACTTGAAAAGCAACTCGTTACGACAGGCCGTGCCCGCTCTACACGTTATTATTTACGCAAGGGAACAGGCGCTGAGTTACCACTTTATCGAGTCACTGAGGCTGGCCAAGCAGAGCTTTTTGGCACTATGGTCGCAGTGATGCCGCGAGGCTACATTGTAAATACACATCATCACGCCGAGTTTTGTTACTACGATGATTTACCTTGGTGGATGCAAGATTTAAGACCTCAGGGGTTTCTCGGCCGAAATCTCGCCAAGGCGCTTTTCAGAAGAGAGATTGTTGACACTGAAGATATTACTTACTGGAAAGATCAGGATATTTTTAACGCGTTATTGCATGCCAAAGGTGATACACCGGGAAACTTACTGATCGGGACCTTAAGTTATCAGGAATGGCTACAGCATGAACCGATAGCAAGATCTGAAGGTGATTTTGTGATGCTGGCAGAGCATGCCATGTCAGGAGAAGTAGTGGGTTCTTCTGCCGGTGGCGAGCAACCTAAGTTTTGCGCTTTTGTTGATGGTAAACACCGTCTGGTTAAGTTCACTGAACCGGTTATCAACGCGAACAGTCAGCGCTGGGCTGATTTATTGGTGGCAGAGCATCTTGCTTTAAACACCTTAGCGAATGATGGCATTCCAGCAACCTGTTCTAAAATTGTCAGGCGTGAACAACGCACATTTTTAAGTTGTGCGCGTTTTGACCGAATAGGCGAGATCGGACGCAAAGGTCTGGTCTCCTTGCGTATGGTAGAGATGCAATTTGTCGGCAAGCCAGCGGAGTGGCCAGTGATAGCGATGCATTTGCAGCAGGATAGACATATCACTGCTGAAGAGGCAGATACAATCTCCGTGATTTGGTGTTTCGGCCGTTTGATTGCGAATACAGATATGCATACCGGTAACTTATCTTTTTTCTACTCAGCAGAGGGGGGGCTTACTCTGGCACCTGTATACGATATGTTACCTATGGCCTTTGCGCCTTTACGCAGTGGCGCTATGGCATCTCACCATAACTTAACCATTAACGCGATTGCTCAAGGCAAACACTGGCGACAAGCTTATATCCTGGCTGAGCGGTTTTGGGATGACTTAGCCAATCATGTTGAAATATCCCCAGATTTCAGGCGTGTCGCCGAATCGATGCGACTTGAACTTAAGACTATAAAGCGGTTGGTGGATAGGATGGCATGATTAACATAATGGACGCGAACCGGCCAAAATAGTTGACGCCGAACACTCCCATTTGCCATAGCGCGACAATTTCTATAAGCCAGTAGCGCATTAATAGCGACCAGCGCACCGGCCAGCCGCTGCTAACAAAACCGCCATTGCATCTAGGCTATTGCGCCCGCAACAGCTGCAGTAATTGCTCGGTGCTTAAACGTGCTGCCATATCGCCACCTTCTAACAACGAATCGGCGAGCTCGCGTTTTTGCTGGTGCAATGCCAAGATTTTTTGCTCGATGGTGTTTTCAGTTACCAGCCGGTAAATGGTTACCGGCCGGGTTTGGCCAATACGATGCGCACGATCTGATGCCTGATCTTCTACTGCCGGGTTCCACCAGGGATCAAGATGGATCACATAATCCGCTGCGGTCAGGTTTAAGCCGGAACCTCCCGCTTTTAAACTAATCAAAAACACCTCGCCCTCGCCTTGTTGAAAGGCATTGACTCGTTTTTGGCGTTCGGCCACCGGCGTACTGCCATCCAGATATTGATAGCGAACCTGTTGCTGTTCCAAATACTGCCGCACCAGTGCCAGATGATCAACAAACTGACTGAATACCAGCACTTTATGCTGGTTATCCAGAATTTCAGTTAAGGTTTCTGCAAATACCTGTAGCTTGCTGCTGCTTAACTTATAATCCGGCACGACCAGGCTGGGATTACAGCAAAAACGGCGCAGCTTCATAATTTCAGCCAGCACTTGCATCGCTTGGCCGCCCTCGGTATTAGCAAGTTGCTCTATTGCTTGTTGGCGTAACGCTTCATATAGATGGCGCTCATCGTCGCTAAGCTCAACCGCTAGGGTGATTTCGGTTCTCGATGGTAACTCGGTTAATACCTGAGTTTTGGTACGGCGCAGCACAAAGGGGCTAAGTAGTTTCTTTAATAGGGCGCGGGTTTCAATGTCACCCTTTTCAATCGGTGTAGCGAAGCGTCGGTTAAATTGCTCCTTACTGCCCAGCAAGCCTGGATTTAAGAAATTGAATAAGCTCCACAGTTCGCCAAGATGGTTTTCTATTGGTGTGCCGCTAAGTGCCAGCCGGAAATCAGCGTTAAGTGCTATCGCGGCTTTCGCTCGCTTGGTGCTATCGTTTTTAATGGCCTGTGCCTCATCCAGTACCAGTGTGTGCCATTGCACAGCAGTAAATTGCTCAGAGTTATTTTGCAGCATGCCATAGCTGCAGATCACCAGATCAAAGGGACCGACGGTAGTGAGATCACGGTTATCATAGAACCAGTGGATCTTTAAGGTTGGGGCAAAACGTGCAGCCTCAGTTTGCCAGTTATTGGCAACCGACACAGGCGCCACAACAAGCGCAGGACCTTCTGCGGCACGTTGTAATAACAGTGCCAGAGTTTGCAGGGTTTTGCCGAGCCCCATATCATCCGCCAGGCATGCGCCAACGCCCCAATGTGCTAACTTAGCTAACCACTGAAAGCCCTGTAATTGATAATCACGAAGCTCTGCCTGCAAGGTGTTTGGTAACGCTGGCTGCAATTTCTCCATCTGCTGTAGCCGCTTAACTTGCCCTTGCCAGGCTTTGTTGCTGCTAACGTGTTGCGCGTCTTGTGTAAGCTCGGCAACAAAAGGTGCCGTGAAGCTACTTAGTTTTAGCTCACCTTGTTTGCCTGGGTTCGCCAGTGCAGCGATATCTTTTAACTGTTTTCGGAATGCCGCACTCAGTGCGAGGTAGCCCTGATCGGAAAGGGGAATGAAACGGCTACTCGTTTGTTGTACCAGTTCCAGTAAAGTTTTTAATGAAAGTACCTTATCTTGGTCTAAGACTAATTCACCCTCTATCTCCAGCCATTGGCCTTGCTGGCGAATGTTCATCCGAAAATCGCGTGTATCAGCTTTATTCGTGATTCTAAAGGGTTCGCCCTCAGGCCAGACCAGGCTAAAGTGCTCGGCAGGTAAATTCTGTAGCTCGCTTAATAATTCCAGGCAATGTTCTGGCTCGGGCAGGAGCCATTGGCTGCCATCAAATTCGCTTTGCTGCAGGCTGGGACAGGTTAAATTCAACGTCGCCAGATGCTGCTGCTCTGCTTTCAGGTTGCGTTCTGTCTGCACTGGCTCGCCAGCCTGCTCACCTACCAGCAAGGCATTGCCTTTGCCGGGGCTAAATAAAGCGCCACCATCTAGTGGTTGCACCAATGGCTGTAACCTCAGGCCATCCTGGTAACGCGATAAGTAAAGTTGCAAAGTCGAGTTGGGTGCTATGGCTTTTAGTGCACTTGGCAGGCTAACGGCATCGGCTTGTACCGGGATGCTGGGCGCTAATTTACTCACCGTGGCCAGCAATAGTTCTTTTCCGGCAGCAGGTACGGTTAATCCCGGACCAATAATTTGCATTATTTGCGTAATCTGCGGGCTAAAGTCGTAAACCAGTATTTTATTCGGCCCGGCCAGCTGCCAATTTTGGTCGCTATATGCCGCTTCTTCCGGTTCCAGGCTAAGCTGGTACTGTTGCTGATGTTGTTTTACTTGCAGGTAAAAGGTACCGGCCTCAACCTGAATGGGTGTATCCGGTTTACCCTCCCAAAACACTAATGGGTGCCCCACTAACTGGCGTAGCGCTTTTTCAGTATCAATTTCATAATTTAGCGCGCCATAGTACCCCTGATACATCGGCTCAATACAGGCGATCACTTTTTTATCTGCTGCAGTAACAAAGGGGAGCTTGTCATCTTCCTGAGCCAAACGCTTTAGCGCGACTACGCGGCCAGCCGACCATTGCCCTTTAGCATTGCGTTTTTGTTCGCGCGGCTCGATGCTGGTGTAAAAATTATTAGCCTGCACAAACCAGCATAAGCGGCTACTTTGGTTATCAGATGACGTGTTTTTTGTGTTTTGGGTGAGCAAATTTAACGCATTAAGCGCGCGCTGCCATTGTGCTTCTTTTTGCATTAACTGACAAAGGGGCTGCAGTTGCCGTTGTTGGTGCCAGTCTGGCCATAAGCGGTTTTGCCCATAGGCAGCCGCAATGACGGCATCCAGCTCGGCGGCAACCCAGCTATAGCCGCGGGCCTGATATAACTCCCGCATCCTTAGTAGCTTAGTTTCAATGACCTCTGACAAGGCATCCTGCCAAAACAGCGCCAAAATGTAGAATAAGCCATCTAAACCAAACGGAATCATATCCGGCTCCCAGTCCGGGCGATAGTGATTGGTGGACGTTTGTTCTAACTCATCAACCAAGCGCAGCCATTGCTGGTAGCAGATGCCGTCGTTAAGTTGCAAGCCGGTTTTGACTTGTGCTTTTAGGCGTTTATGACTCTCCGGAGTGGCAGATCCCAGATACGCCAGCATCGCAAACCAGCCGTCAAGATGTCGGATCTGAAGTTTACGTTTACCCAAATGTTTTTTAAGTTGCTTCTCCAGATTTTCTAACGCACTAACGGCCTCGGTGGTTTTGCCTTGTAACACCAGCATAGCACTATGCAGAAAGCCTGAGTATTGTCCAAGATCCGGGGCCTTGGTTTGGAGCTGGTCGGTAAGTAGCAGATACCAATGATAGAGTTGTGCCACATCGCTATCATGCGGTACGCGCTGCAGGTACGCCTCAGTTGCTTGATATAAATGCGGACAATCGGGTAAGCGGTAGAGCGCCGTCAGCATACTATGTAGTATCACAGAGTGCTGTATTTCCAGTGGCATGGCGCTGAAAAAGGCGCTGCCATCTGCCGGATCGGTCATAAAGCATAACGGGTAAAGGCCACCATCGGGCTCGGTATCAAAATACCCATCGCTATGATGCAACAGGTTGGGATAGTTGCCTTGTAACATATCCAGCCACATCTGGCGGCGGTAGTAGCTGCGCTGCTGTTTAACATAATAACTGCGGTGATTGCGGCTGATCCAATCCCTGGCTTGACGCTGCCATGCCATGCTCTGGCTGTGTTGTTGGACGTAGCTAAATACGTTAAATAATGTGGCAAGATTATCTTGAGTATTGAGTTGATAACCTTCTTTGGCAGTTTGCTGAACCCAGCCCTGTGCTTTCAGGTTTTGCAGCGCAGCTTTGATATCGGCAGACGTTAAGGCTTTACCGCTATCCCCTCTGGCTCCGGTTAGCCGGATAATATCTAACCATTTGCTTTGTGCCATGGGCTCTTGTAACAAGGCCATCATAATAAGCAGCGCGCGTTCTAATTCAGGTAGTGAAGCAACAGCAGTACGTTTCATAAAGATTTGGTGTGGATGATAATTAAAAATGGGATGATATTACCACTACACTCCCGCACTTATTACAATTACTTGGTGTCAGATGCCCCATTTTATCGTTGATAACAGCAGCGACTTTGCTGAGCAGGCGAAACAAAAAATTGCCGAGTTTAATGCGCAGCATTGGGATGCCAGCAAGCGCCAGGCCTTGGGTTTAAAACAACTTAATGCGAACGGCGAAGTGGTGGCGATGCTGGCCGGGCGCACCTTTGGCAACTGGTTTTATCTGGAATCCTTCTGGTTGCACACCAAAGTTGCCGGATAGTGTGCCGAAACTGCAGCAACTTGCAGCGAAACTCACGCAACTTGGCTTTTACGGTTTGTTAATTGTAATGCCGTTGTCCGGTTATTTAATGCAAAATGCAGCCGGTCGCCCGCTGGAGCTGTTTGGATTGTCGCTGCCATCCTTGCTCAATACCGATTTAGCGTTATATGGCCTGTTGCGCGAAATTCATGGCTGGGCCGCACTGCTGTTAGTGCTGCTTATTGTGGTGCACATTATTGCCGCGCTCTATCACGGTCTGATCAAGCGGGATGGGGTGTTTAGCAGTATGGTCAAAGTGTCCGTTACTGCTAACCGCAAACCCTAAGCCCACATCACTGCGATGGCTGCCAGGACTATCAGAGCCAGGCCACCGTGATCGGTTCGTTGCAGCTTTTCTTTAAAGAAAAAGGCGGAGATCAGCAGCATAAACAACACTTCGACCTGGCCCAGTGTTTTTACCAACGCGACCGATTCCAGGCTCATGGCGGTAAACCAGCCAATTGAGCCGATGCAGCTGCTGATACTGATCAACAGAGTCAGCCGCGGGCGTTGCCACAGAGCCAGCAAGGTGCTGCGCTCGCGCCACAGCAGATAGCTGAGTAAGATCAGGGTTTGCAGTAAAATCACCACCAACAGCACCCAGGCTGCACCGTGTGGGAAAGGTAGCCCCAGCGCCAAACTGGCTTGCCGCACCCAAAGCGAGGTTAGCGCAAAGCTTAAGCCACTGCTGATGCCAAGTAATAACACCGGCCACGATAGCTGTCGCCAGCTGGCGCCGCTTAGCAAGAATACGGCTACCGCACCCAGTAGTACCCCGACCCAACCCAGCAAACTTAGCGATTCACTAAAAAAGGCGACTCCCAGGATCGCAGCCAGTATGGCTTCACTTTTCGCCAATCCGGCGCCAATGGCGTAGTTGCGCAACTTAAACAGTTTGACCATTAAGGCGGTGGCAATAATTTGCGCAACAGCGGCACCGACAATAAAAAAAACAAAGCGGTGGTTGAAGGTAGGCAAGGCCACGGGTTGCCATTGATAAAGACCCGCCAGATACAACGCTGCCAGTGGCGAAGCCCAGATAAAGCGTGCCAGCGTCACGCCAGCGACACTGACGTCTTTACTCAACTGTTTTTGAAACGCATTGCGCCAGGCCTGCATAAAGGCTGCCAGCAAGGTAAAGGGGATCCAAAGCACTGCAATTACTCATAAGACGTCAAGAGGGCTATGCTAACCGATGTTGCACTAACACAGAAGAGAGCGGTCTAACTTTGCATCAGCAACGTATCTGGTTGTAAGGGTCATTTGCCATAGCCACGCCAAAGGAGGCTGAAATGTTTATTCTGTTAACAGCCTTGTGCTGTACCGCAGTACTGTATGCGCTTTATCAGACGCTGGGTAGCTTTTGGGCTGAGCGGCATGCCTACCAACATGCCCGCCGTCATGCTCATAAAACCCTGCATGATCAGGTATTGCGTCAGGCATTGCAGGAAGCGGATGCAGCCGGATTAGGGAGTACTTTTCGTGCCTATGTCAGTGGGGTGATGGTAGTGACTGGTCAGGTCAGATTACAGGTTGGCCAGCTATTGTGGATCTTTGAGCAACTGGAGCAGGGTAAACGCTTTGACCCGGCGCAACCGGTACCCCGTTTTACCAAAGCCTGACGCTGCTGGGGACATGACCGTTTTACCGCGCCTGTGTGTGTACTGGTCAGACCGGTACCGGAGTGCGGTGGATAAGTTCATGGAACTGCCACTGAGGTGTCACAAAAAGGTCATGGGGTAGGGATAACATAAGCAGAGTAGTGGTTACCTCTACTTCCTTCCTGGATGTTTACCCAAGTGGTTTTGGTTGGGGGCAAATGCCCCCAACATTTTTCATTATTTTAATTAAGCGAAATCCTGGCGGGAGCTAAAGCGTTCCGGCTGGCTACTCAGTTCCTGAATGATCTGCGTAATTTCTTCATCTTCCAGTAACACTTCCTGTAAATGCGATGCAATTTGCTGCGGGTCGCAGCCAGCTTCCTTCAATTTAAAGGCAAAGTTTTTATGTACTGTCAGTACGAATGGCGAGGTCATATGGCACCTGTTGGGTTAGCTTGGGAGTCATAATTTGGTCAAAAAATGCGCTAGCGTCTAATGAAAAAATTCCGCACTTTGTGCAAAAATTAAACGGAAAAAGCATTGCATAAAATGCAGCTGGCGCAGTGCTGCGCTACGCCAATCTGGCTGCCTATGTTATTTCCAAGCCGTGAGGGCGCTCCGGTGCGGTATTTACAAGCCTGGTCAGAGCTCGCCATTCCGGCAGCGACAACAAGGGTTAGTGACGATGTACGCTTGCCGGATAAGCGCCACGTTCCGGCATCACGCCCTTACCCATTCTGATCTGCAGCACTACCTCGACCTCATTACGCTTATCCAGGCCGATACCGGCTTCATATTGCGGGCGATGAACAGTACGGGTGCGACAGCCCAGCAATGAGCAGTCGCGCACCGTATCCTGCTGATAGCTAACGCCAAGCTGGCTGCTGTTATCGCGTTGCCGCTCCCGCAGCGTTTCCTGCTCAACCACGAGGTACCAGTCGAACCCTCGCTCAGCAGTAAGTTCGGCAGCACGCTGCATCGCATAAGCTTTGGCCCGCTCGCGATCCTCGCCACGGCTTTTAAAACTGACCCGGTAAAAATTATCGGCTATGCGCTGTTCGGTATAGCCGAAACCGCCGTTTAGTGCAGGCCGGTAATCCGGTTTGCTGCTACAGGCGGCGAGCAATAACACCGCCAGTAACAGCCAAGGTTTTGCTAAAAAGGACACCTTACTCATCATTACCTCCGAGCGGTGATTTTAAATATCGCTGTTCAGCCGTTGCATCTAATGCTTGCCCTGCCATTAATTGGTCCAGCATCGGATCCAGCAGCAGGGCGGCGCTGGCGGTGTGATAGCCGCCGGCCTGACGGTGCTGTGCCACCGTGATACTGGCCTGTTGCTGCCAGCCGTTTGTGGTACGACAGGCGATGGTTTCGGTAAGCTGCGTTGCACTCTGCAGGCTGACGTAGCGGCAAAACTCTCCGCTGTGATTAATAAAACTCAGTTGTGGCGTTAACTGCTGATCCTGCACCTGCACTTGATGGCCACTTGGCGTGCTATCGAGGGCGACCGCCAGTTGTGTGGCGAAGCTATTGCCACTGCCGGGGAGCCATTGCGCTACGCCATAGCCGGCAAGCAGTGCCACGCAAGCGACGGCAGCGGCATGGCGTTGAAGCTGCTGACTGGCGCGGCGCCACCACGGAAAGGGAATCACCTCTGCCGTTTCAGGCGTTGTTGCGCCGTGCAGCAGTGCGGTGATCGCCTCAGGAATAGGCGTTTGCTCAATTTGTCTGGCATGTTGCTGCACCAGCACATCCACCATGGCCAGGCTGGCGAGGCGATCCACTAAGCTTTCATCTTCCAGCAACTGCTGACGCACCAGGGCCATCTCAGCTTCGGATAGGCTGGCATCCAGAAAGCCAGATAACAGTTCATCGGTTAATTGCATGTCAGCCCCCCGGGTAATTTTAACTTGTTGGCGATGGCAAGCCGCGCTCTGGCCAGCCGGCTCATAATAGTCCCAGCCGGGATCGCCAGAACTGAGGCCGCTTCCTGATAGCTCATCCCTTCCACCGCCACCAGCGATAAAACTTCACGCTGCTCGGGCGGTAGCGTATCCAGGGCCTTACCAACCTGAGTCAGCTGAATATCATTTAATAGCTGCGCTTCGCCATCGGTTTCGGTCAGGGTTTCATACTCTACCTGTGGCTGGGCCGTCTGCCTTACGCGCCGTGCGCGGTATTCATCTATCCATAAATTACGGCAAATCCGAAAGGCCCACTGCGCCGCTGGCACACCATCGGGTGTTGGGTAGTCCAGCAAACGGACCAGAGTGTTTTGGGTTAAATCATCGGCATCAGCGCGGCTGCCCGTTAGCGAATAGGCAAAGCGGCGTAAGGCCGGGAGTAGTAATTGTAAGTCAGCTTTGGTCATAAGCGCTCTCCTTTTACCGGGATAACGGCTGAGGTTGACCTTTTATTCCAGCAGCAGGGAATTTTTTTTGACACCAGCCGTTAGCATGATACAAGTTATGCAAGTTAAAGAGGTGTGTTGATGAAAAAAACCTTAGTCGCAGCACTGTTTCTGGCCGGTTTGCCTGCTGTCAGCCCAGGGCAGGTAGTGCGCCCCCCTGAGCTGCCGCCGCCTCTGGTTGATACCTTAAAGCAACCCACCGGCGAGTTGTTGCGGCAAACTGAGCAACTGCAACAACAGCTTGCCGAGCAGCGCTTGCGCGAGCAATTGGCCGCGCTGGCGACCTTGCCCGACCCACTGCAGCTACCGGCGGTACAGGACATCCTGACCCTAAGCGGTGAACCACTCTGGCGCGAAGTTGAAGTGGAGCAGGGCTTTCGTGCCATAGAACGCGAGTGGCTATTGTTGCTAACCGCAGACGAGTGGCAGGCTTTGCTGCAGCGCTGGCCTGAGTTGGCCGGTTATCTGCAGCGACAACAGCCTTTACCCGCTTTGCAGCTAACGTTAGTGACATTAAAGGTGCCAGCTGCCCTTGATTCGGCGTCTGCATTAGCGCAGCAATTTAGTGCCGAGCTACTGCGTTACAGTGGGCGTAATCATTTGTACCAGCCGCAGCAGCAAGCCAGCACCGCAGCGCCGCAGGCCGCGGCTCAGAGTAAGGCCAGTATGTGCGATTGGCCGGTCAGCCTGGGAATGGTCGATACCGATATTAATACTGAGTTGCCTGCGCTGGCCGTGCAAAGCGGGCACTTTAATCTGGTGGCGCGGCGCTTTTTACCTGAACAGCTGGCAGCCAGTTATGCCCATGGTACGGCGGTGGCCAGTTTGCTGGCGGCGCGCGACCCGGCGATCACGCCGTTATTACCGCAATTAACGTTGTACAGTGCCGCGGCTTTTTATGCCAGCAATGCGGTGCAGCAATCCGCCAGTTTAGAGCACTTGCTGACGGCACTGGACTGGCTGGCGAGTCAGCCGCTGCAGGTGATTAACCTCAGTCTGACCGGGCCTGATAACCCGGTGCTGGCGTTACTGATCCAACAATTACAGGCCCGCGGACTAAGTTTGGTGGCGGCTGCCGGCAATGGCGGCCCTGCGGCAACCCCTTTATATCCGGCGGCCTATCCGGGAGTGATTGCAGTAACCGCAGTGGCACCGGATATGACTCCCTATCGTTGGGCTAATCAGGGCGACTATATCGATTTCGCCGCCGTCGGGGTAAGAGTAGCAGCACTGACCGCCAATGGTCAGGTGCAGCCACAAAGTGGGACCTCTTTGGCAGCACCGGTCGTCAGTGCTGCGGTGGCTTGCTGGCGGGCCGCACAGCCGCAATTAACGCATCAGCAGGTGTATCAGTTACTGATGCAGCAGGCCCGCGACCTTGGCGAGCCGGGTAAAGATCCGGTAACGGGGCACGGGGTGATCGAACCGCCGCTAGAAACTGAGTTGTAGCGACAGTGAGCCGCGACTTTCGGTGTAATCTGCGCTATCGAGGATGGACTGAAAATCACCGAACTCCAGTTTGCTGATCAGGGCAAAGTGCTCTGACAGCCCCAGTTGCCATTGCAGATCCAGCTGACGTTGCAAGTCGTTACGGGCAGCTGCAGTATTGGCCACACTATGGCTCTGATACTGGCGCCGGGCGACACGGGCGCCAAACTGCAGTTGCTGCGGCAAGGTCCAGGCGGTAAAGCGGGTCGACATTTTCAGTTGCACGGCCGGTGCCTGGTAACGGAACTCAGTGGCGTCGGCGGCCTCCCAATCGTAACGCAGGCCCAAGCTGATAAAGCGCTGACCATCAGCACTAAACCAGAAACTGTCGGCACTAAGGCTACGTGTTTGGGCATCACGGCCATTGATATTATCGAAACGCTTTTGGCCAAGTATTAGTGCCGGGCGCAGATACCAGGTATCACTGGCACTGTGCATCGCGTAGAGACTGCTTTGGGTTAAGGTTAAAAAGGGAGCAGACGCCAAGCGTGCATCGGCATGGTACAGGTTGATGCCTAAGCTGGTGGCACCCAATTGATACTGGCTGTCTAAAAAGGCCAGCTGCAATCTGAGATTATAGTCGTCCGCATTTTGATACTGTTTATCCTGCAGCGAATAGCCAGCAAACACTTGTAGCTTATCAGTGGCTTGCCAGCTGGCATTGACATCGGCTTCCAGCAAACGGGCATTATCGGAGCGGCCACTGGCTTGGTTTAATTCACTGACATTGACGTTAGATTGATATTCTAACCCCGCCCGCACCTTAGCGGAAAAACCCCAGGCCGGTGCGGCGGACTCGGTAGTTTGTGCCGCCAGCGCCGGGGTAAGCAGCAGGCTCAGCAGGGCGGTAGCGGGCAAAGTATGGCGAAAGCATAACATGGGAATACTCCTGCAAAAGCGAGCCCTGCAGCGGGCAGGGCCCGGCGCATATTACAGACCGGTGGTCAGCCGCAGGCTGTTCCGAACGGTGTTCGAGACTTCAGCGTTAACAGCCTGATTGACGTTTTGCAGCACTTCAGCACTGGCAGCTTGCTGCACCAACTGGTTGGCTGAACCCTGAACCTGCTGTTGCACTGCCTGGCTGACATTCGCAGTAACGGCCCCGGCCGTTTGTTGAGCGGCCTCTGCACTGCCTGACGCCAAACCTTGCACCTGAGAGCTCACCGTCAGCGCATTGGCAACGGTGCTGGCCGCATCAATACTGGCTACCGCCTCGGTTACCGTGGCAGTGGGTAGCTCAGGCAGAGCCGGCTGTGGCATAGCTTTGTCTGCCAGCAGGTCGGTTAAGCCCAGTGCCAGCTCACCTTCACTTTCAGTGTTGGTGTCGGTTGCTGCATCGGCGTTACCGGCAATGGTAGTAGGTACTGCAACGGTTTCTTCATCTGCTGGCTCGGAGTCAGCACCAGGCAGGGTATTGGGTGTGCTGACCGAAGCAGTGGCAGAGGCCTGGGTATTGCTACTTTGGCTGGCTTGCGCATTGGCAGAACCGCTTTGCGCCTGGCCAGCAGATGCAGACATCGCGGTTTGAGCCGATGTTTGAGTGCTGACACTCAGGCTAACATCCGCCAGCGCCAGGGTAGAAAAACAGGCTAAAGCAATTAATGATGGTTTAAATACAGTTTTCATGATCGTTTCCTCTTTTTGTCACACTGACACCGAGGTAACGGATCAAAACACTATTTTATTCCCGTTTTTTTGAAACTTATCCACAGCACTATATGA
>NZ_LZEJ01000055.1:0-17248 GCF_001704375.1 Alishewanella sp. HH-ZS
CGCAAGTTGTTAGGTGAGGTAGATGATTAATGGCGAACGGTCAGCAAAGAGCGCAGCAGAACCTCGAAGCATTTGAAGTATGGCAAGCCACTCAAACTGATGATGACTTTAAGCAAATCGCCTTTAAAGGCAAGCTCAACCGCATCGAAGTAGCAAAAGGGGTTGGTTGCGGCAAGTCTGCCCTTAACCAAAATCCTACGCTTAGAAAAGCGCTCAAGGCATTAGAAGACAAACTGCGTGATAAAGGTATACTCCCGCCACTGACCGAATCTGCAAAGAGCAATGCTGACAAACCAAAGCAATACGACAACACAGCTAATCGCAAGCTGCTCGACGTTAAACGAGTATCGACCTTAGAGGCTGAAAACATTGAGCTAAAAGCCAAAGTTAAAGAGCTGGAAGGTAAACTAGAGCGGTTTGGCGAACTGAATGAAACCTTGTCAGAAATGGGGTTCATGCCACGATGAAATTTACACTCCATCAAGACCAAATGCGTGTCACGAGCATTCCTTACAGTTCTACCAAAATGGTGATATTCAGTGGCGTTCCACTGGAAAAAAACTCACACAAAACCAATAGCGGCAAGTATTACGTCACTATCAAAGCTGATCCAGATGCCATCCCCGTTCAACCAGCCCTAGGCCAACACTGGTCGGTTAAAGGCCATCGTTTAATAGAAGAAATGGAAACGGGTGATTACGTGATGCAGCAGCATACCTATGAATCACCAGAGCACATCGAATGCAGCCTGCCAGAAACGGGTGAACAGCTTATTCGCTTTATTGCCAGAGAAAGTGATTTCAAAGGTATCGGTGAAAGTAAAGCTAGAGCACTCTGGGAACTGTTAGGAAAGGATTTTCACCCAACGGTTAGAAAAGACACTCATGAATCAAGAGAACGGCTCAGAAGTGTCCTGAGTGAAGATTCTATCAATGCGTTATTTGAGGGTTACGCCAAATATAAAAATCTGGCCTACTGCAACTGGATGACCGAACACAAGATACCAGCAAGTATTCAGCAGCGCTTATTGAAGCATCATGGAGAAGAGTCCATTGAGGCTATTAAACAAAATCCGTATGTCCTTATTGGGTTTGGAATGTCGTTTACGGATGTCGATAAACTGGTTAATTTTGACCAGTTTAAGATCACAGCTTGTGATCACCGCAGACTAAGTGCCGCACTTGAAACCGCGATTCGCAAAGAGATTGAGAAAGGCCACACCTATACAACTCAAGCATGTTTACGCCCATACCTAACCAAATTACTCAAAGATAAGGAACTGGTGACGGAAGCGTTTAAAGCTGGTCACAACAAAGCGCAATACATCCTAAACCCTGACACTGGCTCTTATCATCCAACCGCCCAGTTGTTGATGGAAAATGTCGTTGCCAAACGACTTAAAGCACTAGCTAATCAAAACAACCTTTATGACGAAGTTGCAAATTCTGCATATTGCTCTTCGGTTGGTGAATTACCATACGAGCTAACCAAGAAACAGATTGAAGCGGTGACAACGTGTTTGGATAACGCAGTGAGTTGTATCACTGGCGGAGCTGGCACAGGTAAAACCACCGTCCTTAGAACCGCACTTCGAGCCTACCATCAAATGGGATTTGAAATACACGCAGTAGCACTGAGTGGCCGAGCCGCTATGCGCTTGCATGAGTCAATTGGCTTTATCACCTCAACTATCGCTAAGTTATTACGTAGAGAGCCTATTGAGCCAAGTTCAGACCAGCCAAAGCATTTACTGGTAATAGATGAAGCCAGTATGATTGACTTGCCAACCATGTATCGCCTGGTCAACCATATTCACCCATCGGTTCGTATTATCTTTACTGGCGACCCTGACCAGTTACCACCTATAGGGTGCGGCAAGGTTTTGGCTGATATCGTTCTATCAAAAGCCATTGCTAATACTATGCTAGATATCGTTAAGCGTCAGAAAGGCTCAACGGGTATTCCTGAATACTCCAAGCTCATTAATCAAGGTATCGTGCCTGAAAAACTAAGTACGGGGGCTATTCACTTCCACGAAACGGCAAAGAGCGACATTGCTCAAGCCTGTTGTGAGTTGTATCAGCAATCACCTGAAAATAGTCGCGTCATGGCACCGACCAAGGCACTCGTTGCTGAAATTAATAAACTGACCCAAGAGGCTGTTAACCCAAGCGGTAAAAGGCTTGAGTTTGAAATGCACGGCGAGAGATTCTTTCAAAACCTCAGATTGAATGATGCGATTCTATTTACGCAAAACCACTATGATAAAGGCATTCAAAACGGATCTCTTGGTACGCTTACCAGCATTGACTCATCAGGTGAAAGTTATGGTGTAGTAACGCTGGATACGGGGGATAAAGTTGAGGTCACACAGTCCGTGCTCGATTGCATGGAGTTGGGTTATGCAATAACCCTTCATAAAGCTCAAGGCTCGCAGTTTCCTAGAATCATTATTGCACTACAGAAAGGCAAAATCGTTGATAGAGCGTGGCTGTATACCGCGATTACCAGAGCCGAGGTTGAGATCCATATAGTTGGTAGTTCGGATGAACTAAGGGTTATTACAGAAGCCCACAGTAACTCACATAAGCGAAATAGCTACTTGAGTGAACTTCTACACCAAAATTAGCAAATTAGCAAAGCTGCAAAACATCACCCAAATTTATCACCACGATCAATCGCGGCTTACAACCCGTTGCACTTTCATGTAACCACCAGCTTCAGCAGTCATACAGTTAATTGATCGTCAGCTAAGAGCGAAAAGCGGAAATTTCTCCCCGCATCATAGCGCTTATTCGAAAGTCTGCTTTACCTCACAATCGGACATGTTGCCAAGTTTCCTTAGTCTTAATAAAGTAACTTTTTTCTCATAACCTGACATGATGTAAATGAGTACTCATGGCTTTGGAAAGTCCAATAATGTATGGGCAAGTGTATGGTAATACGCCGATTGGCATAGTCGACGTAGCTGCCTTTACGTTCAACTCGTTTCCGCATCCTTAGTAGCAATCGCTTTTACGTTCGCTTTCAAAAGTAAAAAGCTATAACGAACGCCTTCAAAAATCGCCCTATCGGCGCTAGACTCGTAACAATTTGTTAAGATTTGTGGCGGGTGTTATGCGCAAGGAAAGAAAATGAGTCTTGGCTTGATGGAGCTTGATTTGTGCTCAGACTGGGAATGCAATTGATCTTTTCCAATCAACTAAGATTTAATTATAGAATATTAGGGGGTTGCCTCGGGTGAAATGGACTAAAGTTAATCCTAATTAAGGAATGAATAGATGAACAAACTTAAATTTTTAGCTTTAATTTTCATAACATTATCTGCAATAGCAGCAGTAGTAATTTGGGGTTCACCTAAAAAAACAGAATGCTATGATGTATTAAGCACCCCAAGTTTAGACTTTGATAAAGCTAAAGAAGTTTGCTCAAAGGGAGAGCTTGGTATTGTCGCTATTGAGCTAGCAGGTCGATCAGTTGAATTATATAACGAAGGTAACTACAAGGAAGCTAAATATTTAGCAGAGATTGCATCAGAATATAATTTCCCTTTGGCTGATATCCTGCTCGCAAAATTTTATAGCGAAGGTAAAGCCACAGAAATAAATAAAAAAATGGTATTTAAGTACTACTTGAAAGCAGCTGAATCTGGATTATCAGATGCTCAATTTGAAGTTGCTATTATGTATAGAACTGGCGATGGAGTGGAAAAGAATATTGTTGAAGCAGTAAAATGGCTTAAATCTTCAGCTGAAAAAAATAATTCCAAAGCTCAATTAGAACTTGCAAAAATGCACTTAGATGGATTAGGTGTCGAAGCTGATATTGATGAAGCTTTAAAGTTGCTAACGCAAGCTGCAGATAACAAGAGCAACGAACAGTCAGAAGCTCAATTCCTTTTAGGATATTGGTATATTTATGAAGAAAAATTCAGCGAAGGCTATAAATGGGCAAAAAAATCCGCTGAAAATGGAAACTCAAACGCACAAGCATTGCTTGGCGCGATATATGCTGGCGGTAAGGGTATTAATAAAGACTTAGTTTACTCATATGTGTGGTTTAATATTGCAGCAATGAGTGAAGAAAAAGCATATATGGATTTACGCTATGATATAGAAAAGCAAATGACAAATGAGCAGATAGCTGAAGCTCAAAAAATAACAAGAGAATGCTTAAAAAAAGAATTAAAAAAATGTTAAGTTATCTCGCCAAGTTAGGCCAAAGTTCGCCAACTTATCAACCGCTATGTCTTTAGAGAGATACAGTGTATATAAATCTTAAAGAAACGGAATACGATAATTACATCTATCGAATCATTTCGTATGAACGATTAATCGAAATGTTCGAAACTCGGAAGAACACATTGGTAAAGCCAAAGTTGTGGGAAGATACATTTGAAAATTTCGTTTTAAAGTCAAAATTGAAATTCCTAGATGGTTCCGTAATAACTCTAGATACTCATGAGCGATTGTATGGACAATGCTGGACAATATCTAACGCGTCTGATGCAATGTGGAGAATCTACTCTCATGATAAGAAAAGTATACGAATAAGGACAACAGTAGGTAAATTAGTGTCTAGTCTATCAATTGCTAATGCCAATGGAGCTATGAAAGAGGCCTGTATAGGCAAAGTGGAGTACAAATCTGAAGCTCAAATTATGGCTTTGGCGAAAAAAGCCTTTACAAGGAATGGTCAAATGACCTTTGGAAGCTTGTTTCGTACTTTATTGGTTAAACGGAAAGCGTTCGAGCATGAAAAAGAAGTTAGACTTATTCAACTTGACTGGGGAAATGAGCTTCCTAAAAACGACATATTTAGCTATGAGATTGATCCTCATGAACTAATTACACAAATTATGATTGATCCTCGTACTAGCTACCAAGATTTTGAAATTATGAAAGATAACATCAGGAAAAAGACAGGGTACGAAGGTGATATTAAAAGATCGCTTTTGTATAGACTTCCTGAGACAGTAACTCTCGAAATCGAACAAATATTTTCAAATCTAAACTCTCAGGCGCCGGAAGGCGACGCCAGTGTTTGATCCGTACTGATTACACCTAAAAGCAGACTTTAATGCCTGAACATTGATATTTCTGCAATTGGCACAAAGCCGAGATCCGACGAAGTGGTACTTTCCGTGAAAGTTGTGGTGCGATTAATTTGCAACACGTGGTAAGGAGCGGTTGCAATGTGGTGGTAAATTAAGTGCAATTAATCAAGAAGGTGAATCAATGAGTGAACAACTGAACTGTCAAAGCCGCATGGATGCGGCGACAACTCTGTACTTGCCGCAAACAACTATCCCCGTCCTGCTAAACCAATGACGTAAACTCCTATCTCTCCCGACTTGTTGGAACAAGTCGCACTCACAAGGTGCAATTAAACACTGAACAAAAATTCATGGATGAATGGTTACCGCCGAAGGACTCGGCGCAAATAAAAAACGTACATACCATTATACACAGTATGTACGTTTGAAATAAAAGACGCTGACCTTATATGTAAAGCCCTGTCACTCACTCACACGCGAATAGACACTGTTTTTACTATATACTCTTAGGTGAATCCTTATTATTGTTGCCGTTAGCGCTCTGGTATTGGTGGGCTTATGCCGACAGTCCGGCTGCTAATATGCTGGCTAACAGTGCCGGCCTTAATCTTTATCTGGTCGCTGCGGGTCTGGTTACGACAGTGCCGCTACTGTGTTTTATTGCGGCTGCCCGCCGTCTGCAGTTATCTACTATGGGCTTTTTTCAGTATATCGGTCCAACCTTTATGTTTATCTTTGGCGTCTGGTTATACCGGGAGCCTTTTGCACTGGAACGGCTGTTTACTTTTGGTCTGATCTGGCTGGCACTGCTCTGTTACAGCCTGGATGCCTGGCGGTATAATGTCAGAAAGCGGGCATAAAAAAAGCCAGCTTAATGCTGGCTTTATCGGGTTAGGTGCGGTTAACGGCTGGTTTTCAGCTCGGTATTAAATACAATACCGTGCTGTTCAATACCAAAACCAAAACCCAGCTGCATATTGCTGTCCATCATCCGCTTCAGCTCATCTGGTACCGGTTGACCGGACATTGCCGCCGCATCAGACAAGGCGCTGAAAAACTGCTTATAGTCGGCGCCTACTGCCATAATGCCATTCTTAGTCAGTTTTTCGCTGGCCAGCTGAGTGGCTTGAGCCTTAGCTTTATCCCCAACATACAGCATCAAATGATTGGCACTGGCTTTTAAGCGCAGATCCAAACCCAGCATAGCGGCAGGCGGGAATACCTCACTGACGGAAATCTCTTCACCTGCAGCTGGTAACTGGATACCTGCTAACATCGGCGCCATCGCGATAGCATTTGCCGCCAGCGTTTGCGGATTATCAGCAGAAACCGTTACTAACGCATCGGCCTGGTTTGGTTGACCGGTCGCCGGATCCAGACTAAAACCGTTAATGGTGACGGAGAAACCCTGTAAGCCGTTGGCGGCCATCCCGGCCATCGCCAGCATCATCAGCGGGTTTTGTGCTTTCATCTGTTCCTGAATTGCAACCAGTGGCTCACAGCTGACAGATAAATCAGTCATACCAGCCCAGATCTTGCTGACAGACGGGGTTAGCTGGCTAATTTCGGTTCCCAGCGCCAGATAGAACATCGAGCTGTGTACCTTACCGTTCAGAGCAGCAGGGATAAAGCCCTGTAAGCCTTGTAAGCCCTCTAACGCGACCTTGCTGCTGGTTGGCAGCAGCATCTTGCTGCGGATATGGAACTGACCGTTAGCCTGGGTCACCAGCTCGCTGTCCATCACCATACCAGGCCAGGTTTGGGCCAGCATCTGCATATCTGTGCGGCAAGCCGGGGTTTGCCAGCTTTGCAAAGCTTCTGGCACTTCACCGTTAAAGGTCAGTTGCAGATCACGCGCCAGTTGGTTACCGTCAGTGGTGGTCAGTGCCAGTGCCAGCTGTTCGGTGCTAAAAAAGCCCAGACCATCGGTTTTCAGTTGATACTGCTTAACATAATTTTCCAGTTTGCCACTGTTCGCCAGATTTTTCGCCGGCTGTTCCAGTGCCAGACTTTGCAGGCGGTGTGAGTCTGATAGCGCATGGTGGTGCAGGGCAATGGTGGCCCAGCCGCGTTCAGTGCTGACCAGTAATTCAAACCCCTCCGGCGCGTCGTCAGTGCGGTAGCGGCGGAAACTGTGGCCGTTCAGACTGGCGTCCTGATAGCTCAGGCCACTGCGTTGCCCCAGATTATCCAAAAAGCTTAAAAAAGCCTGTTCATTGGCCAGTTCCAGCCGAACTACCGGTGCTGCACCAACCAGATAGAATAGGGAGCGTGACGCATTGGCGATACCGGTTTCGCGTTCAAACTGCTCCGGGCTTCCCAGCGCATTAATAAAGCCTTCAAACAACGCCAGCGCAAACTGACCAGCGGCCGGGGCCTGTTGTTGTAACACTGCTAAACCCTGTTGCAGGTCTTCGCCATTCAGGTAGTCTGGTGTAATACCAACGGTAGCCAGATAACTGACCATATCCAGCGCTTTAAACTGGCCGGAAAACAGTACCGTGTCAGCCGGGACATAGGCCAGTTCGGCATGAAAAGCCTGGCTGTCCTGTTTACTCAGAAAATAATAACCGGCGGCGCCGGCAGCAACCACAGCGGCGGCAATCAGGGTCTTACGCATTGTCTGCTCCTTTGACAGATTAAAAGTGAAAAGCGCCTGTTAGCGCTTTTCGTCAGGGAAGGTGATGTTTAATTCCAGTACAGATAACTCATCACCACGTTGCTCCAGTGATACCGCGACCTGGTCGGCCGGAATATCCACATATTTGCGGATCACTTCCAGAATGTCGCGCTCCAGCTGGGGCAGGTAATCCGGCCCGGAGCGTCTTTTCCGCTCATGGGCCACAATAATTTGCAGGCGCTCTTTGGCAGTGCTGGCGGTATTTTTTTTAGTTGAACGAAAATAATCCAGTAACGACATCAGTTAGCCTCCAAACAACCTTTTAATAAATCCTTTTTTCTCCACCGTCAGAAAACGGAATGGCACTGCTTCACCCAGCAGACGCTTTACCGTGTCCAGATAAGCCTGGCCGGCGTCACTTTCTTCATCCAGAATAACTGGCTGGCCTGAGTTCGACGCATTTAGCACCGCTTGCGACTCTGGAATAACGCCTACCAGCTCAATGGCCAGAATTTCTTTCACGTCTTCGACACTGAGCATTTCGCCTTTGATCACCCGCTCCGGGTTATAACGGGTCAACAGCAAATGCTCTTTAATCCCTTCCAGGCCTTGTTCAGCGCGGCGGGATTTACTCGACAGCATACCCAGGATGCGATCTGAATCACGTACTGAAGACACTTCCGGGTTGGTAACCACTACGGCTTCGTCGGCAAAATACAGGGCCATCATGGCGCCAGATTCGATACCGGCCGGTGAGTCACAGATAATAAAATCAAATTCAGCAGACAGCTCATTTAACACCCGCTCTACGCCTTCTTTGGTCAGGGCGTCTTTATCGCGGGTTTGCGAGGCCGGCAGGATAAACAGGTTGTCGACCCGCTTATCTTTAATCAGCGTTTGTTTCAGATTGGCTTCGCCATTAATCACATTAACGAAGTCGTAGACCACGCGGCGTTCACAGCCCATGATCAGATCCAGATTCCGTAAGCCGATATCAAAATCGACAATTACAGTTTTTTTACCGGCTAACGCCAGGCCCGTGCCAATAGCGGCACTGGAGGTGGTTTTACCGACACCACCCTTGCCAGAGGTAACCACAATAATTTTTGCCATAGTGACTTTCCTTACACTAATTCTGAAATGACTAAACTTTCGCCCTGCCAGCGGATGCAGGCCGGTTTACCCCAAAACTCGCCTTGCAGACTATGGCTTAACCAGTAATTCCCGGCTATTGAGACCAATTCGGCCTGCATGTTGTAACAGTAAATGCGTTTGCTGCTGTCGCCACTGGCACCGGCAATGGCTTTGCCACGCAGCGAACCATAAATATGAATATTGCCATCGGCAATCACTTCTGCGCCGGCGCCAACGGCACCTTTAATAATTAAATCGGCGCCCTTGGCATAGATTTGCTGACCGGAGCGAACATTCTGCTCGACGATCTTGCTATCCATGGCCTGTTGTTGTACCACCACCTGTGCCGGTGCTGAACGCTCTGGCGCGGGGCTCTGAGGTGCCGGCTCTACCGCTTTGGCAGTATTGCTCTTGCCGGCTTGCAATACCGCTAAACCGGCTTGCTGCGCAGCCGCTTTTTGCGCGGCATTGGCACCCGTTACCCCGACCAGTACCAGCTTTAACTCGGTAAATAACTGTTTTAGCGCGGCAAAGTCAGGGTTGCTGTCGTTATCCTGTAAGTTAATCACCAGCGGTGCCTGATAGAAAAAGGCCGGCGCTTGTGCCAGTTTGGCAGTTAACAGGGATTGCAGACTGCTGATGCTAAGATCGGAGCAATGTAACACGGATAAAGGGAATAAACTGCCCTTTAATTCTAAGGAGTGTTCAGACATAAAAGTTCAGCGCTTTTACTATTATTATTACTGCTGTCGCAGCGAGAATTTTTCTGCGTCCGACAAGCTCTGTCGTTACGCTTGATCAGCGGTTCATGTTATAGTCTTGCCATCTGTTAGGCAAGTTGATGAAGTAGTTTTATTCTATGTTATGTGCGGTATATCGCAGCCCACGAAAAGAGGGCACCTACCTGTATATTGAAAAGCGGGACGACTTTAGCCAGGTACCAGCTCCCTTACTGGACACGTTTGGGCAACCGCAGCTGGTGACAGTGTTAAATCTGGCCAAACGGGAACATTTAGCCCTGGCCGATATTCAAAAGGTGAAAGCGGCGCTGCAGCAGCAAGGCTTTTACCTGCAATTACCCCCGCCAGTAGCTAATCTGCTGGATGAGCATCGCGCGGCTTTGCCGCAAACGACGCTCAGCAACAAGGAGTCAGAATGAAAAAGAAGCTTATTGCCAGCCTGCTGCTGGCAGCCGGTTGGTTCAATGGTCAGAGTCTGGCCGAAGAAGCAAAACCGGATTTTCAAAGCTATACCGCAGCCCTGAAAGCCGAAGCACAAAGCCGCGGCTATGATCAGGCGTTGCTGGAAGCCGTGTTTAGCAGCCTGCAATTTCATGAGCGGGTGGTCAGCGCTGACCGCAGCCAACCGGAAGTAGTCGAAACGCTGGATACCTATTTGCCGAAGCGGGTCAGTGAAACCCGGATCCGCATGGCGCGCGAACGTTATCAGCAATATCAGCCACAGCTGGAAGAAATTGGTAAGCGCTACGGCGTGCAACCGCGCTTTATCGTGGCGTTGTGGGGTCTGGAGAGCAGCTTTGGCCGTTTTCAGGGTAACTATTCGATCCCGTCAGCGCTGGCAACGCTGGCCTATGAAGGCCGGCGTGAAGCCTTTTTCCGCACTGAGTTTTTCCATGCTCTGGATATTTTAGCGCAGGGGCATATCGATCTAGAGAATATGAAAGGTTCCTGGGCCGGCGCCATGGGCCAAAGCCAGTTTATGCCAAGCTCCTTTTTAGCCTATGCTCAGGATGGTGACGGTGATGGTAAAAAAGATATCTGGACTAACGAGCTGGATGTATTTGCCTCTATTGCCTATTACCTGAAACGCCAGGGCTGGAATAACAGCCTGACCTGGGGCCGCGAAGTAAAACTGCCGGCCGGTTTTGACGCCGCTCATGCGATTCAGCGTGGTAGCCTGGCGCGTAATGAGTGGTTAAGCCGCTGGGATGCTTCAGCCCGCAGTATGGCTGACTGGCATCAGTTAGGAGTGCGGCGCTTAAATGGTGAAGCGCTGCCGCAACGCGAAATCAGCGCCGCTCTGGTGTTACCGGATGGCCCGAAAGGCCGTGCCTTCCTGGCGTATGATAACTATAAAAGTCTGATGCACTGGAACCGCTCTTACTATTTTGTCACCAGTGTTGGTTATCTGGCAGATCTTATTGTCGCGGAGCAAAGTTAATGTACCAGCATCAGGATTGGCAGGGGCAGGCGCTTGAGCTGCCGCTGGGTAAGGTTGTTTGCATCGGGCAAAACTACCAGGATCATATCGCCGAGATGCAAAGTAAAACCGCGCCCGAAGCGCTGTTTTTTATCAAACCGGCCACCTCGCTGGTGCCGCTGGCGCCGGCTTTTAGCATCCCCACCGATCGCGGTGAGGTGCATAATGAGCTGGAGCTGGCGGTATTGATCGCCAAACCGTTGAAAAATGCCGGCTTTGCTGAGGTTACTGAGGCCATCTGGGGCTATGGGCTGGCATTGGACCTGACGCTACGCGACGTGCAGGGGCGTTTAAAACAACTGGGGCGGCCCTGGGAAATTGCTAAAGGTTTTGATGGCGCCTGTCCGATGTCACCGCTGGTGCCCAAAGCACAAGTACAACATCCGCAACAGCTGGATTTTAGCTTGCTGGTGAATGGTGAGCTGCGCCAGCAGGGTAACAGTGCCAATATGATCCGCGGTATTACCCAACTGATCAGTGAAATGAGTCAGCACTTTACCCTGCTACCCGGCGATCTGGTGCTGACTGGCACGCCGGCTGGCGTTGGTCCTTTGCAGGCTGGCGATAAGCTAAGTGTGATCCTGGCCGATCTGCTGAAAATAGATAGCCGGGTAGAGGTTTAAATGAGCCTGACTGAACGCTTCTGGGAGCAAAAAAGCTTAAGCGAAATGAATGACGCTGAGTGGGAAGCTTTATGTGATGGCTGCGCCAAATGCTGTCTGAACAAGTTTATTGATGATGACGAGGAAGAAGGCCCGACCGCTGAGCTAAAACAAGGTGAAGAGGTGGTTTTTACCAATATCGCCTGCCGCTATCTGAATAGCCATAAATGCGAATGTACCCAATATAGTCTTCGTACTGTGTTGGTGCCGGATTGCATTAAGCTGACCAAAGACAATCTGAAAGACATCTTCTTTATGCCCAACAGCTGTGCCTATCGGCGCTTACATGAAGGGCGTGGTTTGCCGTCCTGGCATCCGCTATTAAACGGCGGCAAGAAAAGCCTGATGCATAAAAAACAAATGTCGGTACGCAACAAAACCATCTCAGAGGATATGGTGGTTCTGGATGATTTTGAAGACTATATCGTTAGTTGGCCGTTAAATGATCTGGATTAAATGATGAGTGTGGAACAATCGATCATTGCTGACAGTGAGATCCTGAAACAACTCAGCGGTTATATGAGCCCAATGATGGTGCAGCTAGGTTTGTCACTGCTAGCGGTACTGGCTTATATCATCGTCAGCCGCCGGCTGGTGCCACTGATCTATGGCTTGCTGGCCGGTGGCCGGATGCGGCCGGAAATGAATAAAAGAGCCATTGTCGTTTTTCATATCCTGCTAATGCTGCTGTTGCTGGTGGTGCTAAGCATTATCTGGGGCGTGGATATTCGCGGCTTGCTGGTGCTGGCATCGTCAATTATTGCGGTAGCCGGTGTCGCCTTATTTGCGTCCTGGTCGCTAATCAGCAACGTAACCGCTTTCTTTATTCTACTGGGGCAGAAAGACTTTGCCGAAGGCAGCAAGGTGCGGATTATTGATGGTAATAATGCGCTGGAGGGTGATATTGCTGAAATCCATTTGTTTAATACGGTGCTGCGTACCAAAGAGCAGGAGCGGGTGATTTACCCAAATAACCTGATTGTGTCACGCCCGGTCGTAATTATCAGCGCGGCACAAGCACCGGTGCGTAAGACTATTGATGTGGTAGCCAAAGCAGAGCGTTGGCGTAAAAAAAATCTGCAAAGTCAGCCCGTTAATCGAATTAGCAAGTGACAGTGTGCGACAAAATGGGTAGATTTGTCGCTATAACTCTAAGCAGAATACAGCAGCCGGATGCGCTTAAAACAGATCAAACTGGCAGGTTTTAAATCCTTTGTTGACCCCACTACAGTGCCGTTTCCGCAAGCGATGACGGCCATAGTGGGGCCAAACGGCTGTGGCAAATCCAATGTGATTGATGCGGTGCGCTGGGTGCTGGGCGAAAGCTCGGCGAAAAACCTGCGCGGTGATGCAATGACCGACGTGATTTTTAACGGCTCGGCGCAGCGCAAACCGGTGTCGCAGGCCTCCGTCGAGCTGGTATTTGAAAATACTCAGGGCCGGCTGGCCGGCAATCTGGCGGATCGCAGTGAAATTGCAATCAAGCGCGTCGTGACCCGTGATGCCCAGTCGTTGTACTTCTTAAATGGCAGTAAGTGCCGCCGCCGCGATATTACCGATATTTTCCTTGGCACCGGCCTGGGCCCCCGCAGCTATGCCATTATCGAACAGGGCATGATATCGCGCCTGATCGAATCTAAACCGCAGGAGCTCAGGGTCTTTATTGAGGAGGCCGCCGGCATTTCCCGCTATAAAGAGCGGCGGCGCGAAACCGAAAACCGCATTAAACATACCCGGGATAATCTGGATCGCCTGACCGACGTGCGCGAAGAGCTGGGTAAAAATATCGACAAACTCAAGCGGCAGGCAGTTACCGCACAGCGCTATAAAGAGCTGAAAGCGCAGGAGCGCACACTGCGTGCCCAGCTGACAACGATTAAATGGCTGGGTTTTAATGACACGCTAAACAAGTTGGAACAGCAGCTGCGCGAGCAGGAAACCGAGCTGCAGAAATATCAGGCGGCGCAGGCGGGCGATGAGCGGGTGCTGACCGAATTACGCGAACAAGCCAATGCCGCACGGCAACAGCAGGAGCAGTGTCAGCAGCAGTACTATCAGTTGGGTAACAGGATCAGTGCACTGGAGCAGCAAATTGTCGGCCAGCGTCAGCAACAACAGTTACTTAGTCAGCAGATCCAGCAAAAGCAGCTGAGTCTGGCCGGTTTTCATGAGCAACAGCAGCAGGAGCAGCTGCAACGCGCCGAGCTTGAAGCGCAGCTGGAAGAGCTGATACCGGAACTGCTAGTGTTGACTGAGCAGCAGGAAGAGTTACAGGCACAATTGCTGGCAGCGACGGAGCAGGGAGCCGAGGCACAGCTTAACTGGCAAGACTGGCAACAACAGCATTATCAGCGTCGCGAGCAACTGCAGCAGTGGCGGCTGCAACTGCAACATTGGGCGCAGCAACAACATCAGTTGGCCGCACAGCAACATAAGTTAACTGAACAGCTGGCCCGGCTGGAGCCTGAGCAGGCAGA
The DNA here is from genome assembly GCF_001704375.1 of Alishewanella sp. HH-ZS. NCBI lineage: Bacteria > Pseudomonadati > Pseudomonadota > Gammaproteobacteria > Alteromonadales > Alteromonadaceae > Alishewanella > Alishewanella sp. HH-ZS. Next base: position 14,170 of record NZ_LZEJ01000055.1, read on the forward strand.
GCAAGAGCTGGCGCTGGCAGAAGCCCGGCACCAGGAGCTGGCAGAGCAAGTCGCCGCATTGCAGCTAGAGCAGGCAGAGCTTACTGCCGCCCTGGCGCAGCAGCAACAGCTGAGCGCGCAGGCAACCCAGCAGCGCCAACAGTGGCAAAACCAACAGCAAGTGTTGAGAATCGAGCATCAACGTCTTAGCCAGAGTCAACAGCAAGCCAGCAGCAGCGGGCCTTTACTGGCAGAGCAGCTGCAAATTGCAGATGGCTGGGCGCTGGCTGTTACGCTGGCACTGGGCGCACTACAACAGGCTGAGCTGGCTGCTCATACTGCGGGCAAAGCGCTGTATGTGACCGCAGTGGCTGGCGACAACGCGGCGCCGGCAAATACCCTGGCCAGCGTGGTGCGCTCAGGGGTATATCCGGATTATTTCCGGCAAATTTTATTGGCGGCGGATGAAGCGCAGGCGCTAACGATGCTGACACAGCTTAAACCCGGACAATCGGTGATCTGTGCTAAGGGTAAATGGTTCGGCACTAACTGGGGCCAGCAAAGCCAGGCGTCGCTGACCGATAGCCGTTTGTTACGCCAGGAGCGGTTACAACAATTAGGGCAGGAGTTAGCTGTCGTTGAGCAGGAGCTTGCAGCAGCTGCGGCAGCAGAGCAACAACAGCTTGAATTGCAACAACAGGCACAGCAGCAACTTAGCCAGCTTAATGCGGCACTCAGCAGCCAGCAACAAGCCCGGCAGCAACAACATACGGTGGTGCAGTTAAAACAGCAGGCGCTGCAGCAATTAAGGCAACAGAGCACACAGCTGCAGCAGCAACTGGCAGAATTACAGTTACAGCAACAGGCGCTGGCGGCAAGTGCAGAGCAAACCGAACTTAAGCTTGCAGAGGCGGAGCAAGAGTATCAGCAGGCGGTAACGCAGGAGCAGCAGTTACAGCAGCGCCAGCAACAGGCCAGGGCGCAGGAAGAGACGTTGCGCCAGCAATTGCAACAACAGCAAGGTCAGCGCAGCCAGCTGCAAATGCAGCAACGGCTCTGTCAGCAGCAATTGCAAAGTGTCGAACTGAGTTTAAGCCGCGCGGCTTTGCAACAACAGCAATGGCTGGAGCAACTGGCCGAATTGCAGCTCCAGCTGGACGAACAACAGGATCCGGCACTGCAACTGCAAGAGGAGTTACAGGAAAGCTTGCTGCAGCGCAGTGACGCCGAACAGGCGCTAACCAATGCTAATCAGCAGTTGGCTGCCATCCAGCAACAGATCCGTGAGCTGGAGCAGGGACAAAGCGGCATAACCCAGCGTTTAAGCAGCCAGCAAAAAGCGCTGGAAAATCTGCGGCTGGATGCTGAAGGCTACCGGATCCGCGCCAATAATATGCTGGAGTTGTTGCGTGAGCAGCAGGTGAATATGAAAGAGGTGCTGGCTGAATTGCCGGCCGATGCCGATGAAGCACAGTGGCAGCAACAGCTGGATAAAACCGTGGAAGCAGTTAGCCGGCTTGGCGCCATTAACCTGGCAGCGATTGAAGAGTATGAGCAACAGGCCGAGCGCAAAGCCTATCTGGATGCCCAGCATCAGGATCTGACTTCGGCGTTGGACACGCTGGAAACCGCGATCCGTAAGATCGATCGCGAAACCCGGCAACGCTTTAAAGAGACCTTTGATCAGGTGAATGACGGCTTAAAACAGCTGTTTCCAAAGGTGTTTGGTGGCGGCAGTGCCTATCTGGATCTGACCGATGATGACCTGCTGGAGACCGGGGTTAGTATTATGGCCAGACCGCCGGGTAAAAAAAACAGTACAATTCATTTATTATCGGGTGGTGAAAAAGCCTTAACCGCTTTATCATTAGTGTTTTCAATATTTAGACTTAACCCGGCACCGTTTTGTATGCTGGATGAGGTTGACGCCCCGCTGGATGATGCCAACGTAGGGCGCTTCTGTAACCTGGTGCGGGAAATGTCGGATACCGTACAATTTATTTATATCAGCCACAATAAAATTGCTATGGAAATGGCTGCGCAATTGATGGGGGTAACGATGCAGGAACCCGGTGTGTCCCGCGTGGTCGCAGTAGATGTGGATGATGCTGTCAAACTGGCAGTAGCCTAAAAGAGCAAAAGGTATAACAAATGGCTAGCGAGTTGCGTTTGGTATTAATTATTATCGGGGCCCTGGTGTTGGGCGGCTTGTTTTTGCATGGTCTGTGGACGGTGCGAAAAAACAGTAACAAGGTACAGCATCGCTATCATCCGGAGGAGGACAGCAAAGACGAGCGTCCGGGTGAAGGTTTTGACGAATACGGTATTGGTCAGGTTAGGGTGGTAAAGGGCGCCGGCAAAGGCAGTGCCGAGCAGCGCACCAAGCTGCACCCAAGCCGTACTGCAACCAAACCCACCAGCCGGCCAATTGATGTTAAGCGTCCGGCTGAGCAAACCGACTTATTTGCTGAGCCGAAAGAGCCGGTGTTTAATTTCTCGGCTTTAGATGAACAGAGCATTCCGGAGCAGGATGAACTGCTGCCGGAAGAGACCGATTACGGTTACGATGAGATGGCGGCCGACGAGCCGGCAGACGACGCCGCTGCTGCCCCCTCAGAAGTGCTGATCCTCTATGTACTACTGCCTGAACAGAAGGAAATCCGCGGTCAGGAGCTGTTATCGGTGTTAACCATGCTGGGCTTTAAATACGGCGATATGGACATCTTCCACCGGCATCAGGACAGTGCCGGTACCGGTGAGGTGCTGTTTAGTCTGGCCAATATGTTTAATCCCGGCACTTTTGATATTGAGCGCATGGACGAGCTAAGCACCCGTGGTCTGAGCCTGTTTATGACACTACCCGGACCGGGCGAGCCGCTGCAAAACTTTAACCTGATGAATAACGCCGCGAAAAAGCTGGCGGAAGAGTTCGGTGGTCAGGTGTTAGACGGTCAGCGCAGTGTGCTGACGGTGCAAACCGTGCGGCATTATGTCGAACGGATCCGCGAGTTTCAGCGGCAACAACTGATCCGCGGTTGATTGCCAGGCTTTAATCTAACGGCAGGATTATCCTGCCGTTTTTGTGTGCGCCCAGCATGGG
>NZ_LZEJ01000056.1:0-20646 GCF_001704375.1 Alishewanella sp. HH-ZS
AAACGTTCGCGATCTCGCCCTGGGGCTTTCATCGACCTCGGGTTTAACACAGCTAAACTGTGTGGTCAGCTTTTGTAGCAAGGCGCGCCGGTAAACAGAGGTAGAGGCCAGATAGAGTGGCGGATGCTGCTGCGTAGTCATTTTTCATCCTTAGGGTAATTTCACGCTATGATTCAGGGGGCGGCCGCACTATAATGCCAAGCCGCGCTATTCGCCAGAAAGCTGCGAGAAATATGTTAAAAAACCTGCAGAACCCTTTGACACTCAGGGACTGCTTCTATATGATGCGCGCCTTATGCAAAAAGTGAAAATACCTGTTACGCTGGATCCGGTAAAGGCAGCGCAAAAGCGGTCAGACTACGAAGGCATTATTGTGCTGAGTACGTTAACCCGACTTTCTGAGAGCTTGCTGAGTAACGACGGCGAAGTAACAGTCAGAATTGAATGCGGAACTGACCAGCAGGGACTGACTGTACTACAGGGTACAGCAACTTGTCTGGTAAGTGTAAAGTGTGAGCGATGTGGCGAAGCGATGCCGCTCACACTAGACTGCAGTTTTGCATATACTCCGGTTAACGGAGATGATGATGCGGCTTTGGAGTTGATTCCTGAGCGCTACGACGTGATCGAACGTGATGAACACGGCGAAATTAATTTACGGCAGCTGATTGAAGACGAGTTGATTCTGACGCTTCCTTTGTACCCGATGCATGCGCCTGAAGATTGTTCAGTTAATCCAGACAGTATGAGTTTCGGTGACATAGGCCCGGAGCCGGAAAAGCCCAACCCGTTTGCAGTGCTGCAAGAATTGAAGAAAAAGTGATTTAGGAGAAATACAATGGCTGTTCAGCAAAACAAAAAATCTCGTGCACGTCGTGACATGCGTCGTTCACACGATGCTTTAACTGGCCCAACGCTGTCAGTTGATTCAACTTCAGGTGAGACGCACCGCCGTCACCACATTACTGCCGACGGTTTCTATAAAGGCCGTAAAGTAAAATAAGTCTGGACCCTTGTCCTGACGGTTTTTACTGGTAGTAAAGTGCAGCCGCTAAAGCCGACTCTGGCTTTAGATATGATGGGGGGCGACTTTGGCCCCCGATCTACTATACCTGCCGCCCTGGCAGCGCTAACAGAATTCCCCGAACTCGAACTTGTGTTTTGTGGTGACCAGCCACTGCTTAGCCGTATGCTGACTGAAGCCGGCGTTGCTGCGCATCCGCGCATTCGCTTTGTGCACAGTGACGATCAGGTTTCGATGGCCGATAAACCCTCATTAGCCTTACGCACTAAACGTGACTCTTCGATGCGCCACGCCCTCGATCTGGTTGAGCAGGGTAAGGTTCAGGCCTGTGTCTCTGCCGGTAATACCGGTGCTCTGATTGCAATGGCGCACTATGTACTGAAAATGCTCAATGGCGTCGAGCGGCCTGCGCTGGTCAGTGCCTTACCCAGCTGCAACGGTAAGCCAGTGTATATGCTGGATTTAGGTGCTACCGTTAATTGTGATGCCGACACCTTGTTTCAGTTTGCGGTAATGGGCGCGGTGATGGCCGAAGAAGTGATCGGCATCCGGGCGCCGCGCGTGGCACTGCTAAACATGGGCGAAGAAGAAATTAAAGGCTCGGATCAAATCAAACGCGCCTCACAGTTACTGCAGGAATGCCGGGATCTGAATTATATCGGCTATATCGAAGGTAATGATATTTTCTCCGGTAAGGCGGATGTGATTGTTTGCGATGGCTTTGTCGGTAACGTGGCGCTAAAAACCTGCGAAGGGGTAGCGAAACTGATCCTGAAGCGGGCGCAACAAGGCGTGAAACAGCGGCCTTTTGCTGCTTTATTAAGCTGGCTGTGTAAACCTGCCCTAAAAAGTCTTTATCAGGGGATGAACCCCGACCAGTATAATGGTGCAAGTCTGATAGGATTGCGCGGCATTGTAGTGAAAAGTCATGGAAATGCGACGAAAGACGCATTTTTAAGTGCCATCCGACAAGCAGTGTGCGAGGTTCAACGCCAGGTACCTGCAAAAATAAAAGATCGGCTGGAACAGGTTCTGATAGATAAAGCATAGGCCAGCATGTACTCAAGAATTATTGGTACCGGAAGTTATTTTCCGGCAACAGTCCGCACTAATGCGGACTTAGAGTCTATGGTGGAAACCACAGACGAATGGATTATCGAACGCACGGGTATTAAAGAGCGGCGCATTATCGGTAAAGACGAAAGTGTGGCGACCATGGGTGCTGCTGCTGCCCGTAAAGCACTGGAAGCGGCCAACGTTGATAAAAACAGTGTCGATATGATTATCTGCGCCACCACCAGTGCCTCGCGCGCCTTACCCAGTGCTGCCTGCGAAATTCAACGCGAACTGGATATTCCTGCTATTCCTGCCTTCGATATTGCTGCCGCCTGCGCCGGTTTTTGTTATGCCTTAAGTATTGCCGATCAATACATTAAAACCGGTCTGGCAAAACGTATCCTGGTGATTGGCTCAGACTGCCTGTCACAGCTGGTCAGCCCGGAAGATCGCTCTATGGTGATCCTGTTTGGTGATGCCGCCGGTGCTGTGTTACTGGAAGCGTCAGAACAGCCGGGCATTTTATCGACCCATATTCATGCTGACGGTAAATACTCAGAATTGCTTTACGTCGATAACCCTATTCGCGGTGACGAAGCCTCGGTACATAACTCCTGGGGTAGCATGAAGGGTAACGACGTCTTTAAAGTTGCCGTGACCAAGCTGTCTGAAGTGGTTGAGCAAACCCTGGCCGCTAATAATATGGACAAATCGCAAATCGACTGGCTGGTGCCGCATCAGGCGAACTTACGAATTATTGCTGCGGTGGCGCGTAAACTGGATATGTCGATGGATCAGGTGGTGATTAACCTGGATCGCTATGGCAATACCTCGGCGGCGACCGTACCGACAGCGCTGGATGAAGCAGTACGTGATGGTCGGATTCAGCGTGGTCAAACCTTATTGTTAGAAGCCTTTGGCGGCGGTTTCGCCTGGGCCTCTGCACTGGTTCGCTACTAAGCTTTTATTTCAATGAAAATTCTTAATTTCAATGCAGGCACCTTTTAACAGGGTATAACGATGACGAAAAAACTTGCAATTGTCTTTCCAGGTCAGGGTTCACAGAGTGTTGGCATGTTAGCCGATCTGTATCAAACTTACCCGCTGGTAAAGGATACGTTTAACGAAGCTTCAGCGGCACTGGGTTATGATTTATGGGCACTGGTTGCGAATGGCCCGGAAGAGCAGCTGAATGAAACCCAGCGCACCCAGCCGGCATTATTAACGGCTTCTGTTGCCGTCTGGCGTGTATGGCAGCAACAAGGCGGCGCTACGCCAGCCTATTTTGCCGGTCACTCGTTAGGAGAATACTCGGCACTGGTTTGTGCGGGCGTATTGTCTTTGGCCGATGCGGTAAAACTGGTGGAAAAGCGTGGCCAGTATATGCAGCAGGCCGTGCCGGCCGGTACTGGCGCCATGGCAGCAATTATTGGTCTGGACGATGCGGCCATTGCCAAAGCCTGTGCCGACGCGGCTCAGGGTGAAGTCGTGGCGCCGGTTAACTACAACTCACCGGGGCAGGTGGTGATTGCCGGTCATAAAGCTGCGGTAGAGCGGGCCGGTGAAGCCTGTAAAGCGGCCGGAGCCAAACGCGCGCTGCCGTTGCCAGTAAGCGTACCGTCACATTGTGCGTTGATGCGCCCGGCAGCTGAGCAACTAGCCGTTGATTTAGCTGCGCTGCATTTTAATATGCCGGTCATACCTGTGGTTAATAATGTTGATGTCGAGTTGGCAGACAGTGCTGAAGCAATTAAAGAGGCATTAATTCGTCAGCTGTATAGCCCGGTGCGCTGGACGGAAACCATTGAGTATTTCGCCGCGCAGGGCGTGACCGAAGTACTGGAACTGGGCGCGGGCAAGGTACTAAGTGGCCTGATTAAACGCATTAATAAAGAGCTGAACACCAGCTCAATTACCGATAGCGCCGCGTTAAGCGCTGCCCTTACAGCAGAATAAGGTAACAAGATGACAGCATTTATTTCATTAGAAGGTAAGGTCGCGCTGGTAACAGGCGCCAGCCGTGGGATTGGTAAAGCCATTGCTGAGCAACTGGCTGCTCTGGGTGCCAAAGTAGTCGGTACCGCGACCAGTGAGAAGGGCGCAGCCGCTATTTCTGACTATCTGGGCGCTAACGGCAAAGGTTTAGTGTTGAATGTGACCGATGCCGATTCTGTTGAGCAGTGCCTGGCGCAAATCAAAGAAAGCTTTGGCGAGATCGATATTCTGGTAAATAATGCCGGTATTACCCGCGATAATCTGCTGATGCGGATGAAAGATGAAGAATGGTTTGATATTATGCAGACCAATTTAACTTCGGTGTATCGGCTGAGCAAGGCGGTACTGCGTAGCATGATGAAAAAGCGTTTTGGCCGCATCATTACTATTGGCTCAGTAGTGGGCTCAATGGGCAATGCCGGACAAACCAATTATGCTGCGGCGAAAGCGGGTGTGCTGGGCTTTACCAAATCACTGGCCCGTGAAGTGGCATCACGCGGTATTACCGTAAATGCTATCGCACCGGGTTTTATTGATACGGACATGACGAAAGAGTTGTCGGACGAGCAAAAAGAAGCTATTTTCTCGCAAGTCCCTGCAAATCGTTTAGGGCAGCCAGAAGAAATTGCGGCGACAGTGGCATTTCTGGCGTCCACGCAGGCAGCCTATATTACCGGTGAAACAGTTCACGTTAACGGCGGTATGTATATGGTGTAAGCAAATCAGGTTTGACCAGCAAAAAATGCCAAGGGCATTGCTTGCATCAACCCCTGCTTACGCATAAACTAGCGCCAAACCAAATTGCACGATTTGTTGCGATTTAGATGAGAAAAAGGAAGAAAAGATGAGCAACATCGAAGAACGCGTTAAAAAGATTATTGTTGAACAACTGGGCGTTAAAGAAGAAGAAGTGAAAAACGAAGCTTCTTTCGTTGACGATCTGGGTGCAGACTCACTGGACACAGTAGAGCTGGTGATGGCGCTGGAAGAAGAATTCGATACTGAAATTCCAGACGAAGAAGCAGAGAAAATCACCACGGTGCAATCAGCCATTGATTACATCAAAGCCCACGCTGAATAAGCCGAAAGCTTGAGAAACGGGTAGCGAGGCTACCCGTTTTCGTTTTAAGAATCAGAAAAACAGGTATCTACGGAGGACACGGTGGCAAAACGTCGTGTAGTGGTAACAGGTTTAGGAATGTTGACGCCGCTGGGCAATGATGTGACCAGCAGCTGGCAGGGACTGCAGCAGGCGAAAAGCGGCATTGGCCTGATCGAGCACTTTGACACCAGTGCTTATACAACTAAATTTGCCGGCTTAGTCAAAGATTTTGATGTTGAGCCTTATTTCCCGGCGAAAGACGCCAAAAAAATGGATTTGTTTATCCAATACGGCGTAGCAGCAGCCATGCAGGCCTTTCGTGACTCCGGCCTGGAAATCAATGAAGTGAACGCCCATCGCATTGGTGCCGCTATCGGTTCCGGTATTGGTGGTTTAGGTTTAATTGAAGAAAACCACACCAAGCTGATGAATAGTGGCCCGAAGCGTTTATCACCGTTCTTTGTGCCATCAACCATTATTAATATGATTGCCGGCCAGCTGTCGATTATGCTGGGTTTAAAAGGCCCGAATATCAGTATCGTTACCGCCTGTACTACAGGTGTACACAATATTGGTCAGGCCGCGCGGATGATTGCTTATGGCGATGCCGATGTGATGGTAGCCGGTGGTGCTGAAAAAGCTTCAACCGAGCTCGGTATGGGGGGGTTTGGCGCGGCTCGCGCGTTATCAACCCGTAACGATGCGCCGCAGCAAGCCAGCCGGCCCTGGGATAAAGACCGTGACGGTTTTGTGCTGGGCGACGGTGCCGGTGTGATGGTGTTGGAAGAATATGAGCATGCCAAGGCCCGTGGTGCGAAAATTTACGCCGAGCTGGTCGGTTTTGGTATGAGCGGTGATGCCTACCATATGACCTCGCCACCGGAAAACGGTGATGGCGCTGCCCTTGCGATGAAAAATGCACTGAATGATGCTCAGGTTAACCCAGAGCAAGTGCAGTATATCAATGCCCACGGTACCTCAACGCCAGCGGGTGATATCGCTGAGACTATGGCGATTAAAACCGTATTTGCCAACAACCTGGATAAACTGATGGTCAGTTCATCGAAATCGATGATTGGTCACCTGTTAGGGGCCGCCGGTTCAGTGGAATCTATTATCACGGTGCTGTCGCTACAGGATCAGCTGGTGACGCCAACCATTAACCTGGATAATCCAAGCGAAGGTTGTGATCTGGACTATGTGCCGCATCAGGCGCGTCAGGCGAAACTGGAGTATGCACTGTGTAACTCCTTTGGTTTTGGTGGCACTAACGGCTCGATTTTGTTTAAGAAAATCTAAGCCGCGATGCTGTTTGCAAGAAACCGCAGTTAAATACTGCGGTTTTTTTATGCAGCTAAAGCCGCTAAACCGGGCTTTGCTTTGCAAGGCGGCAGCCTTAAGGCATACTGAGCTCAACCTTATGCAAAGCTGTGGCAAATTTTTGTAAAGAGCAGATATGGCTGATTTCATCCTGATTAATTCGCCAAACAGTACCGCCGTTGCCGGCGGCTGCCGCGCTTTACAATATGGCGATGGCTTGTTTACGACAATGCGGGTAAGTCAGGGTGAAATTGCACTCTGGTCGTTGCATCTGGCGCGGCTACAATACAGTGCCCGGCGCCTTGGCTTTGTGGAACCAGACTGGCAACAGCTCAGCGCCTGGCTGCAGGTGCAAGCCCGGCAAATGACAGCTGACTGCGTTTTTAAACTACTGATTTCACGCGGTATCGGGGGGCGCGGTTATGCAGCGGATCCAAAGGCAGAAGTCAGCTGTTATTTGTATCAGGCACCGATGCCGGATTATCGCGCGCTAAAGGCCGCCGGTTTAAAGGTGGGGCTGGCCAAATTGCGTCTGGCAGCACAACCGGCGTTGGCAGGGTTAAAGCACTGTAACCGGCTGGAGCAGGTGCTGCTAAAACAAGAGCTGGCGGGCACAGCATTAGATGATTTGGTGGTGGCAGACAGTAATGATCTGGTGATAGAGGGCAGTGCCGCCAATCTGTTCTATCAGTTGCATGGGCACTGGTACACCCCGCCGCTGGATAAATGCGGCGTAGCAGGGGTAATGCGCAGCCATATTATGCAGCAGCAGCCGCAGATCGCTGAGCGGCCGTTAGCGCTACACGAATTGCCGCTTCTAAGCGCGATGTTTTTTAGCAATGCATTGCTGGGGATAGCCGCAGTGCGAGAATTAGATGGCCGGCCGCTGCCGATGGCGGCCGTGCATAGCTTACAACAACAGGTATTATGCTAAGACGTTTATCTTATTGGCTGCCGGTACTACTGGTCCTGGTACTGGTTGCCGGCAATAGTTACTGGCAACAGGCACAACAGGCCTTATTGGCGGCGCCGATCCGTTTTAGCGAAGCCTTGTATGACGTAAAGCCCGGTGCCTCGGCCCGACAACTATGCCGGCAGTGGCAAACACAGCAACAACTTACCGCCTGGCAGTGCCAGCAGTTGAAACTTTATCTGCGCCAACACCCAGAGCAGGCGCAATTGCAACAGGGCCTGTACCGGGTAGAGGCCGAAATGTCGTTGCAACAGGCATTGGCACTGTTTCGCTCGGGTCGGGTCGCACAATTTAGTGTTACCCTGATTGAGGGCGAAACCCTGGCGCAAAGCTGGCAACGCTTTGTCGATTTACCTTATTTACAACAGGATTTGCAGCAGATCGCCGAATTACAGCAGCTGTTACGCTGGCCAGCTGAGTGGGGCGAATTGGCGCCAATGCCAGAGCTGGCTCAGCAAATGGAAGGATTATTCTTTCCGGACACCTATTTTTATACTGCCAACAGTAAAGCCAGCGCTATCTGGTTGCGCGCCCATCAGGCACTGTTAACGCAGCTGGAGCAGATTTGGCAGCAACGGCAACCCGATTTACCACTGCAAACGCCCTATCAGCTGTTGATACTGGCGTCGATTATTGAAAAAGAGAGTGGTTTGCAAGCTGAACGCGGTCTGGTTAGTTCGGTGTTCGTCAACCGTTTAAATACCGGGATGCGCTTACAAACCGATCCGACAGTGATCTATGGCGTAGCAGATTATAATGGTCGCATTACCCGGGCACATTTGCGTGATCCACACCCTTACAATACCTACCGGCATCATGGTTTGCCACCGGGGCCAATTTCACTGGTGAGTATCAGTGCGCTCAAAGCGGCAGCGGCACCGGAGCAAAGCGACTATTACTACTTTGTCAGCCGCGGTGATGGCTCCCACGTGTTTTCACAAACATTAGAGCAACATAACAGCGCAGTACGCAAATATATTCTTGGGCAAAATAATGAGCAGTAACGGCAAATTTATCGTTATCGAAGGGCTGGAGGGCGCCGGTAAAAGTACCGCTATCGCCACGGTGAAGCAATACCTGGAAAGCCGCGGCCATCAGGTGGTTTGCACCCGGGAGCCGGGCGGTACACCTCTGGCAGAGCAGTTACGGACTTTGGTAAAGCAAGCCGATCTTCAAGAGCAGATAGCGCCGGAAACAGAGCTACTGCTGATGTATGCTTCACGGGTACAGCTGTTGACCAATGTGATCCGGCCAGCGCTCTCTGCCGGTAACTGGGTGCTGGCTGACCGGCATGATTTATCGTCACGCGCCTATCAGGGCGGTGGCCGGCAACTTGGTGATAAGCTGATTGATACACTACGCCAGGCGGTACTGGGTAATACCAGGCCGGATCTGACACTGTATCTGGATCTTGATCCGGCACTCGGTTTAGCCCGTGCTGCCAGCCGCGGTGAATTGGATCGGATTGAACAGGAACAACTGAGCTTTTTCCAGCGCACCCGTGCCAAATATCTGGAGATCGCCGGCAAAGAGCCGAATATCGTGGTGATTGATGCCAGTCAGCCACTAGCCGAGGTGCAGCAGGCGCTGTTGACTGCCCTGGCTGCGGCCGGAGTTTAAGATGGCGCTGCTGCAACTGCCCAATTATCCCTGGTTGGCGGAGAGCTTTGATAAGCTTTCCTGGCTGTATCAGCAGCAACGGCTGGCGCATGCCTTATTGTTAAGCGGCCCGGAGGGGATGGGCAAGTTTGAGCTGGCGCAGCTGCTGAGTGCCTTGCTGTTATGTAAGAACCCGCAGGCCGGTCAGCACTGTGGCCAGTGTAAAAGCTGTTTGTTGCTGGCCGCAGGTAACCATCCGGATTTACTGATGCTGCAACCGGAGGGCACTAGCCTGGGCGTGGATGAAATCCGCCGTCTTACCGACTTTACTCAGGGCAGGGCGCAGCAGCATGGCCATAAGGTGATAGTTGTACGTCATACCGAACGGATGACCGAGGCCGCCGCCAATGCACTACTTAAAACACTGGAAGAGCCGCCGGCAGGCTGTTTTTTACTGTTATGTACTGCGCAGGCACAGCGCTTAAAGCCAACTATTTTAAGCCGTTGTCAGCGCTGGGCTATAGCGCCGCTGGCGCCACAGGCGCTGGCCGATCATCTGGCAGCACAGCACAGCGGCCCCATTGCTGATTTTATCGTTAGCTTTAGCGGCGGGGCGCCGTTAAAAGCCATGGCGTTGCTGCAATCGGACCAGTACGCGACCCTGGATACGCTGTTACAGCAGTTATTAACGTTGCTGGTGCAGCGGCAACCGCTGCAGCCTATGCTAAAAACCCTGGAAGGACGCACGGATCTGACGTTGATCCTGAGTTATCTGCTACATAAATTCAGTTTAGAGCAGCGGTTAGGCGCACCGCAGCTGCAGACTATGCAACAAAGCTTAATCCGCTTCTGCCGTGACGAGCAGCAGATTTTAGGGCAAAATAAGAGTCTGGCAATCAGCGCTATACTTAGTGAGTGGCAACAGTTGTTGGCGCCGGCGCGCGCCCAGCCTGGTCGTCGCTAACCGGAGGCAAGAATGGAAGAGCTGGCATTAGGTTTTACTGATACGAAAGAGCTTTATCGCTGTTATATGCCGTTTTTCAAAAATGGCGGCTTGTTTATCCGCTCGGCCCGTCATTACAAGATGGGACAATCCCTGGCGTTAAGCGTTACCCTGCCTGATGCATTGGAGCCAGTTGTGGTAACGGGCAAGGTCGCCTGGGTATCGCCGCTGGGTGCACAAAGTTCTAATCCGGCAGGAATAGGTGTAGCCTTTATCGACGATAAACATGGTTTAAGCAGCCGGATAGAAAAATTACTGGGTGTGCAATTACACAGTAATGAAATTACATACACGATGTAACAACTGCGATGCAGTTAATGAATTTGAGGTTATTTTGTTTGTAGATTCACATTGTCATCTCGACCGTCTGGAGTTGGACAAATTAGGGCTGACATTACAGCAGGTTTTGGATAATGCCCGGCAACGTCAGGTTGAGCATTTACTTTGCGTTAGCGTGTCATTAGCTGAGTATCCGGCGATGGCCGAACTGGTGGCACCTTTCTCCGAAGTCTCTGTCTCCTGTGGCGAACACCCGCTGCATCAAACCGATAGTGTTGATGCTGAACTGTTGTTACAGCTGGCGGCGCAGCAACAAGTCGTTGCTGTTGGCGAAACCGGGTTGGATTATTTCTATAATCCGGATTCAAAGCTAAGCCAGCAGGATGCCTTTGTGAAACACATTGATGTCGCCCGTCAATTACATAAGCCACTGATTATCCATACCCGTGATGCCCGTGCTGATACGATTGCCCTGATGAAAGCGCATGCCGCGGCAGATGCCGGGGGCGTATTGCACTGCTTTACTGAAAATTACGAGATGGCTAAGGCGGCTTTAGATCTGGGATTTTATATTTCGTTGTCGGGCATTATGACCTTTCGTAATGCCAGTGAGCTGCGTGAGGTGGTGCGTAAATTACCGTTGGATCGTTTACTGATCGAAACGGATGCGCCTTATCTGGCGCCGGTGCCACATCGCGGTAAAACCAATCAGCCAGCCTATGTTACTGACGTCGCAGCGGCAATGGCGGAGATTAAGGCGGTGTCGTTAGTGGAGTTAGCGCAGCAGACCAGCGCCAACTTTTATTCACTGTTCCCGCTGGCAGCAGTCAAACGCAAAGCCGCTTGAGCATAGTCTAACATTTTGAAAGTAGTAGATAAAAGGAGCCCGGAACCAATCCGAATTGTTCCGGGCTTAGGGGAATGGCTCATAGGGAATGAGCCGTGCGCTATCGAGAAGAAGTTACAAAAGGTAAAATCAAGTGTAGCCAAGCCTCACTAATTTTCATGTTCCTAAAGCAGCTAAATTAGCAAGCGCTTGCATCAATCATCCGTCGGGTTATACCCAAGTTATCCCCAGCTTATCCGTGCAATTATGCACAGCTACTGAATTTGACCTGTTATAGGGTCAGAATTTGTTATCATTATGTAAGCTAAAGAGCCTGCTTTATATTCTAAAAAAATCTAAAAAATTCATCTTCAGCTACAACGATAGCTCGGGTTTATTATTCACTATCGCAGGATGGACTCCGGTACGGCGGGCGTACCGGAGTCCTAAAGCGGGTGCTGGCTACTGCGTCTGACTGCATTGTGTTTGGTGTTTATCTCGCTATCGCAGGATGGACTCCGGTACGGCGAGCGTACCGGAGTCCTGGTGCGGTGTTGCTTTGAGTTAGGTGTTTATCTCGCTATCGCAGGATGGACTCCGGTACGGCGGGCGTACCGGAGTCCTAAAGCGGTGTTGCTTTGAGTTAGGTGTATATCTCGCTATCGGAGAATGGACTCCGGTACGGCGGGCGTACCGGAGTCCTAAAGCGGTGTTGCTTTGAGTTAGCTGTTTATCTCGCTATCGCAGGATGGACTCCGGTACGGCGAGCGTACCGGAGTCCTAAAGTATTAATATGTACTTTAGTCTGATTGTCGACAATCCTGCCGATTTTGACTTGACACTGGCGTTAAATAAGCCTAAAACTTACCCATTCTTTGTTTATGTCGACAATCAGCTATGAATCCTGCTTTGCAACGCCCCGCTGTAACCGCTGCTGATCGTGTACTGCAAGAGCTGCTGCGCGCCATTGTGGCCGGTGAAATTGCGCCGGGCTCAAAGATCAGCGAGCCGGAGCTGGCGAAACGCTTTGATCTTAGCCGCGCGCCGCTGCGTGAAGCCTTAGCAAGGTTAGAGCGTTGCCACTTGCTGGAGCGCACGCCGAATGCCGGGGCGCGGGTAGTGAAATTGTCGACAGAAAATTTGTTATCGCTGTATCAGCTACGTGAAGAATTAGAGGGCTTAGCCTGCCGGTTAGCGGCGACCCAAATGAGCGATGCCGAAATTCGTGAGATGCAGGATCTATTAGATCAGCATCTTAGCTCGCAGCGGGTGCGTGAGGGCGAAAGTTATTACCAGGAAGCCGGCGATCTGGATTTTCATTACCGCATTATTCTTGGCAGTAAAAACCCGTATTTAATCAATATTCTCACCGACGAGCTGTATCACCTGATGCGGATGTACCGGGTACAGCTTGGCATGAATGGCCCGCGCGTATCGCGGGCATTTGACGAACATAAGGCTATTATTAATGCCATTGCCAATCGTGATGGTGAACTAGCCGATCTACTGATGCGCCGGCATATCGCTGCCTCCAGGCGCAATATCGAACATAAACTGTCTGAACTAGAGCAACAGGGGAACTAAGATGAGCAATTTAACCGCCGGCCAGAAATTCCGTGCCGCCATTACCGCCAATTCGCCACTGCAAATCGTCGGCACCATTAATGCCTACACCGCGATGATGGCCGAGCGTACCGGACACCAGGCGCTTTATCTGTCTGGTGCTGGCGTAGCCAATGCCTCCTTTGGTTTACCTGATTTAGGCATGACCTCATTAAATGATGTCTGTGAAGATATCCGCCGCATTACCGCAGCAACCTCAGTACCGTTACTGGTAGATGCCGATACCGGTTGGGGTGGTGCTTTTAATATTGCCCGCACGGTAAAAGAAATGACCCGCGCCGGCGCAGCGGGCTTTCATATTGAAGATCAGGTCGCGCAAAAACGTTGTGGCCATCGCCCGAATAAAGAAATTGTCAGCTTAGATGAAATGGTTGACCGGGTTAAAGCCAGTGTGGATGCCCGTACTGACGAAAGCTTCTTTATTATGGCGCGTACCGATGCGTTAGCACAGCAAGGTTTAGATGCGGCTATTGAGCGCGCTATTGCCTGTCAGGACGCTGGTGCCGATGCCATTTTTGCTGAAGCCGTGCATACGCTGGAACAATACAAAGCCTTTACCTCAGCGTTAAAGGTGCCGGTACTGGCTAATATCACTGAGTTTGGTCAAACCCCACTGTATAACAAAGCTGAGCTGGCCAGCGTCGGTGTGGCGATGGTGCTGTATCCGTTAAGTGCCTTCCGTGCCATGAATAAAGCCGCATTAAATGTGTATCAGTCAATTTTAGCAAACGGCGATCAGAAAGCCGTGGTAGACAGCATGCAAACTCGCGCTGAGCTGTATGACTTTTTAAATTACCACAGCTTCGAGCAAAAACTGGATCAGCTGTTTAGCAGCAAAAAATCTTAAAATAAATATTTTACATTTTTAATTATTACTTTTAGCCAAAATCATTGCCGCTGCAGCAAGGCAGCAAGTGAGTGAATCCTCGGGAGCATAGTCTACTATGTGACCGTGGTTCGCGAACGCAGCTAACACCGCTGCAGTGACAAGGATGAAGGCTAAACAGAACAGGAGCAACAAAACCATGTCAACAGGTAAAGTACTCTCAGGCGCAGGTTTGCGCGGCCAGGTAGCAGGTAAAACCGCCTTATCAACAGTAGGTAAGACAGGTTCAGGCTTAACCTATCGGGGCTATGATGTAAAAGATTTAGCCGCCAACTGTACCTTTGAAGAAGTGGCGCACTTAATTTTAAAAGGCGAATTGCCAAATAGTGCTGAACTTGCCGCTTATAAAGCCAGATTAAAGAGCCTGCGCGCACTGCCTCAGGCATTAAAAGATGTGTTAGAGCGTATTCCCGCCAATGCTCACCCGATGGATGTGATGCGTACCGGCTGCTCAATGCTGGGTAACCTGGAAATGGAACACAGCTTTGCCCAGCAGCAGGACGTAACCGACCGGATGCTGGCGATTTTTCCAGGGTTGGTTAACTACTGGTATAACTATAGCCACCATGGCAAGCGCGTAAACGTGGAAACCGACGCCGACTCCATTGCCGAACAATTCCTCTGGACCTTGCACGATAAAAAGCCGGAAGCCTTGCATGTCGAAGTGATGCAAGCCTCACTGATTTTGTACGCCGAGCATGAATTTAACGCCTCGACCTTTACTGCCCGGGTGTGTGCCTCGACGCTAAGCGATATGCACTCCTGTATTACCGGCGCTATCGGCTCACTGCGCGGCCCATTGCATGGCGGAGCTAACGAAGCGGCGATGGAGCTGATTGAGAAAATGGATAACGCTGACGATGCCGAGCAAAAACTGCTGGGCATGCTGGAGCGCAAAGAAAAAATTATGGGTTTTGGCCATGCCATTTACTCAGAGTCGGATCCGCGTAACGCCGTGATTAAAGAGTGGTCAGAAAAACTGGCCAAGGCCAATGGCGATACCAAGCTGTACGATGTGTCAGTGCGCTGTGAAGCGGTAATGTGGCGTGAGAAAAAACTGTTCTGTAACGCCGATTTCTTCCATGCTTCGGCCTATAACTATATGGGCATTCCAACTAAATTGTTTACACCGATTTTCGTCTGCAGCCGCTTAACCGGTTGGGCCGCGCATGTGATGGAGCAGCGCGCCGATAACCGTATTATCCGGCCAAGCGCCGACTACGTGGGTGTTGAGCCGCGTAATGTGAAACCGATTGAATCAAGATAGAGTTTAGGTGCCCGAGAATCGGATTGCTCTAAGCCAAGTCTTGAAGGCATGGTGCCTGACAAATGCGTTTGGAGCGCATTTGGACAGGCACTGGCCCGCAAGGGTGAATGTCAGGATGACATTCACAATGAAGCCTACAGGGATGTATTCACGGCGGCTTGGCGTGGGCAATCCGGTTCGACGGTGCACGCCTGACTCTGAATCCAAAGTGCTATGCAGACAGAGACCAACCATGAATAGCCAATACCGCAAAAATTTACCCGGTACCCAGCTCGACTACTTTGACGCCCGCGAAGCGGTAGACGCCATTGAGCCGGGTGCTTATGCCAAACTCCCATACACCTCGCGCGTGCATGCCGAAAACCTGGTGCGCCGCTGCGATCCGGCGCTATTGCCAGATGCGTTAAAACAGCTGATTTACCGCAAGCGCGATATCGATTTTCCGTGGTTTCCGGCCCGTGTGGTCTGCCACGATATTTTAGGCCAAACCGCACTGGTTGATTTAGCCGGTTTGCGTGATGCCATCGCGGAAAAGGGTGGTGATCCGGCCAAAGTGAACCCGGTGGTGCCAACGCAGCTGATTGTTGACCACTCATTAGCCGTAGAACATGCCGGTTTTGAAAAAGACGCCTTTGAGAAAAACCGCGCCATTGAAGACAGACGTAACGACGATCGCTTCCACTTTATTAACTGGACCAAAAAGGCCTTTAAAAACGTGGATGTGATCCCGCCGGGTAACGGCATTATGCACCAGATTAACTTAGAGCGGATGTCGCCGGTGATCCATGCCAAAGATGGCGTGGCTTATCCGGATACCTTAGTAGGTACTGACAGCCATACGCCGCATGTGGATGCTTTAGGTGTAATCGCCATTGGCGTCGGTGGTTTAGAGGCCGAAAGCGTGATGCTGGGCCGCGCCAGCTGGATGCGGCTGCCGGATATTATCGGCGTAGAGCTAACCGGCAAAGCGCAACCAGGTATTATGGCAACCGATATTGTACTGGCGCTGACCGAGTTTTTGCGTAAAGAAAAAGTGGTATCAAGCTATTTAGAATTCTTTGGCGAGGGTGCCGACAGCCTGAGTTTAGGTGACCGGGCTACTATTTCTAATATGACACCGGAATACGGTGCCACGGCGGCGATGTTCTCTATCGATCAGCAAACGCTGGATTATTTAACCCTGACGGGCCGCGAGAGCGCACAGGTAAAACTGGTTGAAACCTATGCCAAAACCGCAGGCCTTTGGAGTGAGAGTTTAAAAACCGCCGAGTACGAGCGGGTACTGCGCTTTGATTTATCCAGCGTTGGCCGCACTATGGCTGGCCCATCGAACCCGCATGCCCGTCTATCGACCAGCGATTTAGCCGCGAAAGGTATCGCCGGTAAGTATGAAATTGAAGAGGGCAAGATGCCGGATGGCGCGGTGATTATCGCGGCCATTACCAGCTGTACCAATACTTCTAACCCGCGCAATGTGATTGCCGCCGGTTTGCTGGCGCGTAATGCCAATAAGCTGGGTTTAAGCCGCAAGCCGTGGGTGAAAACCTCGCTGGCACCTGGCTCCAAAGCGGTGCAGCTGTATTTGGAAGAAGGCGGTTTACTGCCAGAGTTGGAGCAACTGGGCTTTGGTATTGTCGCCTTTGCCTGTACTACCTGTAACGGTATGAGCGGCGCGCTGGATCCGGTAATTCAGCAAGAAATTATTGACCGTGATCTGTACGCTACAGCCGTGTTATCGGGTAACCGTAACTTTGATGGCCGTATTCACCCTTATGCCAAACAAGCGTTTTTAGCCTCGCCGGCGCTGGTTGTCGCCTATGCCATTGCCGGTACTATCCGCTTTGATATTGAAAAAGATGTATTGGGCTACCATGAGGGTAAAGCCATTACCTTAAAAGATATCTGGCCAAGCGATGCCGAAATTGATGCGGTAGTGGCGCAAAGCGTAAAACCGGAGCAGTTCCGTAAAGTGTACGAGCCGATGTTTGCGCTAAGTGTGGATTACGGTGAGCAAATTAGCCCGCTATATAATTGGCGGCCACAAAGTACCTATATTCGCCGCCCACCATACTGGGAAGGCGCGCTGGCAGGCGAGCGCAGCTTAAGCGGCATGCGACCGCTGGCGATTTTGCCGGACAATATTACCACTGACCATTTATCACCGTCGAACGCCATTCTGCTGGATAGTGCGGCCGGTGAGTATCTGGCTAAAATGGGCTTGCCGGAAGAAGACTTTAACTCTTATGCCACGCACCGCGGCGATCACTTAACGGCACAGCGCGCTACCTTTGCTAACCCAAAACTGTTTAACGAAATGGTGCTGGAAAACGGCAAGGTAAAACAGGGTTCGCTGGCGCGGGTAGAGCCGGAAGGTAAGGTCATGCGGATGTGGGAAGCGATTGAAACCTATATGGATCGCAAACAGCCGCTGATTATTATTGCCGGTGCCGACTATGGCCAGGGCTCATCACGCGACTGGGCCGCCAAAGGTGTGCGCTTAGCGGGTGTTGAAGCTATTGCCGCTGAAGGCTTTGAGCGCATTCACCGTACCAACTTAATTGGGATGGGCGTATTGCCGCTGGAGTTTAAGCCGGGCACTAACCGTAAAACCCTGCAGTTAGATGGTACTGAAACCTATGATGTGAAAGGCGCTCGCACACCACGTACCGATTTAACGCTGGTAATTAACCGCGCTAATGGCGAAGTGGTAGAAGTACCTGTCACCTGCCGTTTAGATACGGCCGAAGAAGTGTCGATTTATGAAGCCGGTGGTGTGCTACAGCGCTTTGCGCAGGACTTTTTGCAAGGAGCGGTGTAATGAGCGTCGGTCAGATCAAAATTCCCGCTACCTATATGCGTGGCGGAACCTCGAAAGGCGTGTTCTTTAAGCTGACTGACTTACCCGCTGCTGCCCAGCAGCCGGGTAAGGCGCGGGATAACCTGCTGCTGCGGGTAATTGGCAGCCCGGATCCATACGGTAAACATACCGATGGCATGGGCGGCGCGACCTCGAGCACCAGTAAAACCGTGATCTTAAGCAAAAGCAGCAAGCCCGAGCATGATGTTGATTATCTGTTTGGTCAGGTCGCTATCGATAAACCCTTTATTGACTGGAGTGGCAACTGCGGCAACTTAACCGCTGCAGTAGGCGCTTTTGCCATTAGCAATGGTTTGGTCGATGCCGCGCGGATCCCGCAAAATGGCCTGTGCACGGTGCGGATTTGGCAGGCTAATATTGGCAAAACCATTATTGCCCATGTGCCGATGACAAAGGGTGAGGTGCAGGAAACCGGTGACTTTGAGCTAGATGGGGTAACCTTTCCTGCGGCGGAAGTGCAAATTGAGTTTCTGGATCCGGCCGCCGATGAAAGCGAGGGCGGTGGTGCCATGTTCCCAACCGGCAATTTAGTGGATGATTTAGAGGTGCCAGGTATTGGTAACTTTAAAGCCACGCTAATTAATGCCGGCATTCCGACCATCTTTGTTAATGCCGCGGATATTGGCTACACCGGTACTGAACTGCAGGACGCGATAAATAGCGATGCGGCGGCCTTAGCGCGCTTTGAAACTATCCGCGCCTATGGCGCAGTAAAAATGGGTCTGATACAGGATATCAGCGAAGCGGCCGCCCGCGCCCACACGCCAAAAATTGCTTTTGTCGCGCCGCCACAAAGTTATATGGCGTCCAGCGGTAAAGCCGTTGCTGCCAGCGAAATTGATTTGCTGGTACGGGCCTTATCAATGGGTAAATTACACCATGCGATGATGGGCACGGCAGCGGTGGCCATTGGTACGGCCGCTGCAATACCCGGTACCCTGGTAAATTTAGCCGCCGGCGGTGGTGCCAGAGAAGCAGTACGCTTTGGCCATCCATCTGGTACCTTACGGGTTGGTGCCGCCGCCGCTGAAGTGGACGGTCAATGGACGGTGACCAAAGCCATTATGAGCCGCAGCGCTCGGGTACTGATGGAAGGCTGGGTAAGAGTGCCGGGCGATTGTTTCTGAAAAAGACAGGGGTAAAAGCTTAAATTAACAGGGCGCTTTTGCGCCCTGTTCGTATTGGTGAGTTTAAGTTCAGCTATTAGCCATCAATTTGGCATTCTGCTGGTTACGTTGGCAATGCCGGTAAACAAACTCAGGTGCCAGATCGACCCCTGCGCGCCATTCAATCGTATCGAAAGACACAAATACCTGATTAAATGCAGACGTTTCCTGTAAGCGTTTAAAGACACCAAAGTCCAGATAAGGCTTCATATCCAAAATGCCATGTTCACCATTAGCAAATTCGATTGCTAATTGATAGTTTTCCAATGCGGTTACCCGTGTTACTGCCGGAAACATGCTTAAACCTCTTATTGCAATGGTTTAATCTTGAATGGTTCTTCGCCATTCATTACTAATAACCAATCCGCCATGAGTTCGTCCTGGTGTAGCTCCGCCCAAGCCAAGACCAATTTCGTTTGCTTAACAGGAAGATCCCCCTGCAAAATTTCGCACTCTAAAATATCAACTGTTGCCCTATACTCACCATAATATACATGAAAATGCGGTGGTGGATGTTCTTTAGGGGCGTAATACATTCGGATTATTATCCCGTAGAACATGGAGATAGTTGGCATAATCTTTTCCTTACCAAGTATAGCGGCTTCTTGGGGTATTACCTAAAGTAGTTGCGATAGTGGACTTTGCACGGCATTACCTCCTTGCTTTAACACATGGGTATAAATTTGCGTGGTTTTTACATCGGTATGGCCAAGTTGTTCCTGCACAGTGCGGATATCCATACCGGCTTGTAAAAGGTGCGTGGCGAAAGAGTGGCGTAAGGTGTGGCAGCTAACATGCTTGTCGATCCTTGCTTTACGGGAGGCACTTTTCACCGCCTTTTGCAAACCCGATTCATCAATATGATGGCGGCGCAGCAATTTAGAGTCGGGATCAATGCTTAGTTTGTTGGATGGAAATAAATACTGCCAGCCCAGCTCTTTTGGCGCACCAGGATATTTGCGGGCTAAGGCAAAAGGTAACCAAACCCCGGCATAATCTTGAGTTTCAAGATCTTGCTGATAATAAGCCTCGACCAAGGAAATTTGGCGTTTTAATGCCGGCACCAGCTCTGGCGCTAAGGTGACCCGCCGGTGTTTACCACCTTTACCATGCCATACCATGATAGAGAGGTAGTCAAAATCAATAGCGGCAACCCTTAACCGCACCGCCTCCATTAACCGCAAGCCACTGCCATATAGCAATTGCGCCAGCAGCAAATAGCCAGGATCAATTTCTCTTAATAAGCGTTTAATTTCGTCTTTGGTTAGTACAACCGGCAGCTTTCTGGGTTTACTGGATTGATTAAAATTCAAGTTAAGTGATAACGGCCGCTGCAAAATCTCTTTATACAAAAAACTGAGCGCATTAAGCGCCAATGCCTGCGTTTGCACTGCAACATGCCTATTTACCGCAAGGTAGGTTAAAAACTGCTCTACGTGTTGCTCCGCTAAGTCTTTAGGGTGCTGCTTTTTATGAAATAAAATGTAAAAGCGGATCCAGTGTAAATAGGTTTCAACCGTGCGCTTAGCATAGCGGCGCTTATCTGAGGGATCCCCACAAATTGCTCCCCCATATTATCCACACTCTATCAGATCGTCCGGTGTCCAGCACCACTGAGCTATCCACTGCAAAATTTGCTTTAGCCCTTT
>NZ_LZEJ01000057.1:0-11621 GCF_001704375.1 Alishewanella sp. HH-ZS
CGCTGCGCGCCATGCCCGGCGCACCACAACAAAAAGCACCTTTTTCAGGTGCTTTTTTGCTTTCATTAACCATAAAACCGCAAAATCCCCGCTAAAAACTGAAAGCCAAAAGGTAAACTTTCACAACCACTTTCATTTTTGCGCTTTTTTTGCTCTAATAGCAGCGCCTGTCCCAACAGGCGCTGACTAACAGGGAAGCCGAAATATGTTACATCTTACCTCTACCGAAGAAAGCAGCTGGCTGCCGTACTATCTGACAAAATAAGTCAGAATCGTAGCAAGCTCAGCTTAAAAACAGCGCCATTGGCGCTGTTTTTCATGTTGAGCGAAGATTTGTTAATTCTTTATAAAAAAGGTCCAGCTTTTATCGGCGAACACTATTACATTCACGCTAAGGCAAGATATACTGGAAATATCAGGGACTTTCTGAATACTTCGAGTGCAGATGAATAATCAACAGCCGGATCTGAAACTGCAACTACAGGACGCCATTGGCGCACGCAAAGCACTGGAGCAAACTTACGAGCGGCAATTTCAACTTTTAGCGCAATTTGTGCAACGTTTATCTTATCTGTGCAAAGGTATCGACCTTGATCTTGACAACCGCTTAGCCAAATTACGTGCTGAGCTCGCCCGAAGTGTTGATCTGGAAAAACTACTGCCTTTTATCGAAGAAACCAGTCAGCAGATTAAACTGTTAGAACAGCGCCAGCAGCAGGAAATCCGTCAAGTGCAGTCAGAACTGACCGAAGCGGGCCGGCTGTTGCAAAAACAACGCGGCCTACCGGATCAGTTGCGCCGCGATCTGCGCCAATTACTAACCAAGGTTGAACAGCCAGCGGCCACTTTACAGGCTTTCTTGCCCCATCTCAGTAATCTGACGCAACTATACCAACTGGCTTTAAAAGCAAAACAACAGCTTGAACAACCTGATGCCGATGAAGATCGTTACTCACATATTTGCCGCCAGATCACGTTAGAACTAACCAACCTGCTCAGTGAACTGTCGTTTGCCGGTAAAGGTGCCATTGAAGTTGAACAAATCAAAGGCAGTTTACTGGGTAATCTCAGCGTTGAAGCCCTGTTAGATGCTTGCTTGCGCACCATAGGTATTATCGTACGCGGCATTAATGAAGAACGGCTGTCGGCTGAAGGCTTCCTGTTGCGCTTAAACGATGCCTTAACCGGGGTGCAACAAGCGGTAGAGGCTACCTTGCTCGGCTCCGATAAACTGGCCGAGAAATTACGCAATCTAAACCAGAAAATTGATGCGCAAATTGATCATTTGGGTAAACAAAGTCAGCAGGCAGAAAACCTGGAGCAACTGAAAAAACTGGTGATCCAGCGGATGAATGAACTGACGCTATCGCTGCAGGAAAAGCAATTGCTTGAAGAGCAGCAACGGCAGCAAATTCAGCTAACACTGGCCACCATGGAAACCAAGGTGCGGGAACTGGAACTGGAAGCCAGTAGCTTCCGCGAACGGCTGGCCGAGCAAACCTTCCGTAGTTTGCGCGATAGCCTGACCGAGATCCCAAACCGGGCCGCTTATGACGAACGTTTACAATTGGAATTCAAACGCTGGCAGCGTTTTGGCTCACCGCTGTGTATTGTGCTGGCAGATGTCGATCACTTTAAAAATATTAACGACAACTATGGGCACAGTGCTGGCGATAAAACGCTGAAAATTATTGCCAAGACCTTACAACAATCGATCCGGCAGACCGATTTTATCGCCCGCTACGGTGGCGAAGAGTTTGTGATCCTGCTACCGGATTCCAAACTACAAGACTTGCTGGAACCGCTAAACGTACTGCGGGAAAAAATCAAACAGATCCCGTTTAAATTTAAAAACAAACGGGTGCCAATCACCATTTCCTTTGGCGTAACTGAACTTAAAACTGGTGATACGCTGCAACTCGCTTTCGAGCGGGCAGACGAGGCACTCTATCAAGCAAAAAAGGCAGGCCGCGATCGGGTTGCCACCCGCTAGTTGGCTGCTTTTTCGAAGGAGACTCATTATGCAAGTGCATCTGAACCCCTTAGGGGCTATGGACCTATTATCACAGTTAGAAGTTGAACGCCTGCAACAAAATACCGAGCAGGAAACCTTTCAGCTATTTAGAAATTGTGCGCTGGCAGTACTGAACGTCGGCAGCGAAACCGACAGCTCTGCCGAGATCTACGACCAATACCGTGATTTTACCATTAACTTACTCAGCCGCGAGCGCGGCATTAAGATTGAGCTGAACAATCCGCCGGCGAGCGCCTTTGTTGATGGCCAGATTATCAAAGGCATTCACGAGCATCTGTTCGCAGTTTTGCGTGATATTCTGTTCTACCACACCCGCCATATTGCAGATACTAACCCACTGGATCTGACCAATGCTGTTCACTTAACGCATTCGGTATTTGATATTCTGCGTAACGCCAGGGCCATCGATGCCACCAGCGAGCCGAATATGATCGTGTGTTGGGGTGGCCACTCGATTAAAGAAGTGGAGTACGATTACACCAAAGAGGTGGGCTATCAACTGGGTTTACGTGGTCTGAATATTTGCACCGGTTGCGGCCCCGGCGCTATGAAAGGTCCGATGAAAGGCGCCACCATTGGCCATAGCAAACAACGGATCCGTAACGGTCGTTATCTGGGCCTTACTGAGCCAAGTATTATTGCTGCCGAACCGCCGAACCCCATTGTTAACGAGTTGGTGATCCTGCCGGATATAGAAAAACGGCTGGAAGCCTTTGTCCGGGTGGCGCACGGCATCATTATCTTCCCAGGTGGCGTCGGCACTGCTGAAGAACTGTTGTACCTGCTGGGCATTATGCTGGATGAGCGCAATCAGGCGCAGCAGTTACCAGTGATCCTAACCGGCCCGGCCAGCAGCGCGGCCTACTTTACCGAAATTGCCCACTTTGTCGAGCAAACCCTGGGTAAGGCGGCTTTAGATCTGTTCGAGATCATTATCGACGACCCGGCGGCAGTCGCGAAACGGTTAAAAACCGGCTGCCAGGATGTACGAACTTACCGTAAAACGGTCGGCGATGCTTACCACTTTAACTGGACCTTGCAAATCCAGCCGGAATTTCAGCAACCCTTTATCCCGAATCATCAGAATATGGCCGCACTGGACTTGCATCTGGATCAGGATAAAGCCAAGCTGGCAGCCAATTTACGCCGCGCTTTCTCGGGTATAGTGGCTGGTAACGTTAAAGATGAGGGCATTCGCGCAATCCGCCAACATGGCCCCTTTATCCTCAGAGGTGAACCGCGGTTAATGCAAATGATGGACAATCTGTTACAGGCCTTTGTGGAACAAGGACGAATGAAACTGCCTGGCAGCAAATATGAGCCATGCTACCGGATTGAGCGCTAACACATGGCCAGGGTTGTGCTGATCGATGCCTTAAATCTGATCCGGCGCTTATATGCGGTGCAGGAGCGCCCCTATTTGCCGCTGGCAGAAGAAGTTGCAGACACAACCCGGGCGCAGATCCAACGCAATACCCGCCAGATGCTAAAGCAGGCGATAGCCCGTTTACGCCAGGAACTACAACCCAGTCATGGCCTGATGGTATTTGACGGCGGCGGCAGTCAATGGCGGCAACAACTTTGCCCTTGCTATAAAGCGAACCGCAAACCGATGCCGGCGCTGCTGGCTGAGGTGCTACCCGAGCTACAGCAGGACACCGAGCAGCTTGGCCTGCGCTGTTTTAAGCAAAATGAATATGAAGCCGATGATGTGATTGCGACTATCGCCTGTAAAGTGCGTTTACATCAGCATGAAGCCATTATCGTCTCAACCGACAAAGGCTACTTCCCCCTGCTAAATCAGGGCGTACAGATTTATGATGCCTTTGGCCGCCACTTTGCCAGCGTTGCCAGCGTAAAAGAAAAATTTGGCGTAGCCCCGGAGCAGCTTGTCAGCTGGTGGAGCCTGGTGGGCGATAGCACCAATAATATTCCCGGTGTGGCTGGCATCGGGCCGAAAAGCGCAGAGGAACTGATGCAGTTGGGCAGCAGCTTAAATCAGGCACTGCAGCATCCGGATTGCCCGAAAAAACTGAAACAGAAAATTATTGATCATAAACAGGATATTCTGCTCTATACCCAGGTGCTGGCGTTACAAACCAACCTGGAACTGGGGATTAACCTGCAGGATATCCGCTTGTCGGTACAGGAACCGGGATGAAACTTAAGTTGTTAATGCTGTTAATTGGCGGAGCGCTGCTATATGTGCTGGCGACATACAGCGTATTGCGCTTTTATCCTGATGATCCGGCACAAATGAACTGGATGGATCGTGAAGCCTTTAATGCCCGCTTTATTGGCCGCCTGCAACCGGATGCCAGCATGCGGCAGGAGCTGCTGATTAGTCGTCTGGGTAGCCCGGATATCACCGAAGCCTTTCGCAGCGAGCAACAAATCTATCAGTTACTCTATTATCGCACGCACCGCAAAGCGGCTGATGGCATTACCACCGCAGATGAATGCACTGCCCTGTTGTTTGTCGACCGGCAACTGGTTGCCGTGGGCGAAGCAGCCGTAATCCAGTATCAGGCAGCAAAAGCCGATGTCAGCGGTCGCAGTTAACTGGCTTAACGCCTATCAGCAACTCAGTACCCTCAGTGAGCGGCTGCGCCAACCTGCCGACAACGACCTGCATCAATGCCTGCGCCAGGCGGCAGAGATCAATAAGACACTTTGTGAGCTGCTCAGCGTACAACCGGCTGCCGCCATCGCCCAACTTTCTTTTATTCCGGCAGAGACATCGCTGCTGGCCGCACAAGCCGTCAAAAGCTGGGTGTTGCTGGCGTTATGGGCTCGTCTGAAGCAGTGGCCGGCACAGCGTCGTGATACCCTCTGTACTGCTGGCTTACTGGCGGCCTGTTATACCGGCAATGCTAAGGCGCCAGCCGCCTTGTTATTGGCCAATAAACTAAAAAAACAACAGGTCGGTGGCATTACTACCAGTATCCTGGCTGGCAGCTACACCGAGCTACAGCATCGTCGTCCCTGGCAGGTGCATCATGACAGTCCGCTATTAACTCTGGCATTACAGCTGGCACAGGCGGTGCAACCGGCGGCGTCTTCGGCTCAGGCACTGTCTACTGTGATTAGCTCTCTGATCCTTGAGCCACCGTCAGAGCAGGTGCTGCAGGAGCTAAATCAACTGGCCAGGCTGGCACCTGCACTATATTTATGTGGCCGGCTGGCCCGGGATCAGGTTGGCCGTTACTGGCTGATTTGCCAGGTCGAGTACAGCGACTTTCTGACCGTGCAGTATTGGCCGGAGCAACAACGCTGTGCCACTGAGCTGCACAAAATGCCGCGCGAAGAGCTGGAGTTATTACCCCCTGCGGTATTGTTGCCTCAGCATTGGCTGGACTGGCTCCAAATGCCGGCACTGGCAGAAGCCGTGATCCCAACCCCGAAGCAGTTACTGGAACATTCGGTATTACAGCGGCTGCATACGCAGGATCTGGATGCCCAGGTGCAGTTGCTGCAAAAGCAACCTCTGCTGGCACAGTATTTACTTGAGAACGCCAGCCACAGTAACCGCCGGCAAACACTGGTACACCGGCTGCGCCATGCCTTAGCGATCTTTGGTCAACAGCAGCTACCGCTGGCCGTAGCCCGCGCCGAACTGTTGCAATACCTGCAGCTACAAGCCAGCAGTCAGCAGCTGTTTCTGCGTGATTTACAGCAATTGCTATTCGAGGCACTGCTGCTATTGGGGCGCTATTTACCGCAGCCACTGACACCACAACAGGCCGGCGTACTGGCAGCCTGTTTAAGCGCGCCGCTGTGGCACCATCCAACATTAAATGCGGTGCCGTTAAGCCGCTGTACGGACCAAGGCTGGCTGCTGCCTGAGCTGGCGCAGCAGTATTTATTGGAGCCACAACGCAGCCAACGGCTAAGTGCTGCTCTGCTGCATCATTATCAGCTCCCCTTCTGGGCCGAAGCGGCCTTATGCCAGTACCTGCCACTGGATAACGCCAGGCAGCAGGCCCGTGGTCAACATGGCTTTTTCCTGCGCTGTTGCTGGCAACTTTGCTTTAGTCTGTTGCGTTATCCCGACGCCCAGCCGGCAACAGCACAGTTGTTACAACAACTGCAGCAGTTATTTGCACTGCCAGAATCGTCCATCGCCTTCTGGCAGCAAGAATTATTGGCGGCGGCCAATCCGCACTGCTCACTCTGACCCACTACTATTCATCATATTTATATTGCTTATTCGCAAACCGACGAAAGTCTGGTTGGCATAATCTGGCTGCAAACTGGCATTTTTGCTATAATCCTGCCGTTCAGCGCCAGCCAGCCTGGCCATAAATTAAAAAAATGTTGCAGCTAAGGATCCCCATGAGTAAGCAAACGATTACCGTCATCAAAGGTGATGGCATTGGCCCAAGTATTGTAGAAGCCGCCATTCAGGTATTAGAGAAGGCCGGTTGTGATTTTAACTACGAGTATGTCGATGCCGGTTTAACCGCACTGGAAAAAACCGGTGAGTTATTACCACAGGCGACACTGGATGCGATTGCCCGCAATAAAATTACCTTAAAAGGCCCGTTAACTACGCCGGTAGGCGAAGGTTTTACCTCAATTAACGTTACGCTGCGCAAAAAATTCAACCTGTACGCCAACGTACGTCCGGTAATTTCTTTTAAAGGCACCAAGGCGCGTTACGAGAATATCGACATTATCACCATCCGGGAAAATACCGAGGGGATGTACTCAGGTCACGGCCAGACCGTATCAGAAGACGGTCAAACGGCGATGGCGTCCAGCATTGTTACCAAAGAAGGTGCGCGCCGCATTGCAGAATTTGCCTTTGAAACAGCCCGCCGTGAAAAGCGCAAAAAGGTTACCATAGTACACAAGGCGAATATCCTGAAATCAACCTCAGGTTTATTCCTGAAAACGGCGCGCGAAGTGGCACAGCAGTATCCGGATATCGAAGCCCAGGAAATGATCGTTGATAATACCTGTATGCAGCTGGTGATGAACCCACAGCAGTTTGATGTTATCGTGACAACCAACCTGTTCGGCGATATTTTATCGGATCTTTGCGCTGGCTTAGTCGGCGGCTTAGGTATGGCACCGGGCGCTAATATCGGCAAAGATTGTGCGATTTTTGAAGCCGTGCACGGCAGTGCGCCGGATATCGCCGGTAAAAATCTGGCTAACCCCAGCTCAGTGATCCTGGCGTCAATTCAGATGCTGGAATATCTGGAAATGAAAGATAAAGCCGAGAAAATCCTGACCGCACTGCGGGATGTGATTGCCTCAGGCGACCGTACTACCCGCGATCTGGGCGGCAGCTTCGGTACCACCGACTTTACCCAGGCCGTATTAGAGCGGCTGTAACAGCGCTTTGGTAATACCACCTGAACTGTTAAGATAGCCACCTTGAGTGGCTATTTTTTTGGAACGAACATGACCCAGGCCAATAATCCGCTACACGGCGTAACACTGGAACAGATTGTCACGGCACTGGCCGCGCACTATGGTTGGGATGGCCTAGCCCGACAGATTGATCTAAATTGCTTTAAAAAAGATCCCTCGGTAAAAAGCAGCCTGAAATTTCTGCGTAAAACCCCCTGGGCGCGGGAAAAAGTCGAAGCCCTGTTTATTGCCACTAAGCTGCAACCTAAGTCTTAGCCCTAAGTTTTGTCGCCGGTACTTTGCGATAGCGGTAATCATAGTCAAAAACTTAGCCTGGCTATTTCGCAAATAGATCCGTTAAAACATTTTTGACAAAATAGGATACGGCGGCAACTACAGTAATAGGTGCCAGCAAAGGAATAACATGAAGTGCCATCTGCTCATAGAAACCAATCAGCAACATAAAGATGATTGGTGTCATTGCTATCAGTAGCGTCATGCCGTAATGTTTTTTAACGCTAGTCGCTATTTCTGCCTCGGTTATTCTATCCATTAAAGCTGTGCTCCTGTTAAAGCGTAAAACTTGTCGACTTAAATATCAGTGAAAGGTGCAGCCTGACTAAGCAGAATTGGTAGCATATGCTCTCTGCTTAGCCGATGATGGGTCGCATTAGCATATTTATTGTTATGCGCATTAAGTAGCAACACCAGCAGTAAATCCCGTTCGGGTACAAACTGGATCAGGGCAGTGTAGCCATAATCAGTGCTGCCGCCCATCTGGATAATCACTTCGTCGCCACTGCTTGCCTGCGCCAGGCTACCGAGCAGCCAGCGTTCATTTGCCGGGCTAAATACCAAATTAGGTGCCCCGGCAGCAAAGAGACTGCCTTGTTTAAGGGCCATCGACCAGCGCTGCAAATCATCGATGGAGCTAACCATCCCCCCGGCCCCCACCAGTGCCCAGGTAAGACCTTTTTCATAGGTGGTGCTACCCTGCGCATCACCACCGTAACCGCGGGCAAGGTTAGCCTGCGCCAGCCGGCGATCCTGATAAAAACCGGTGTTATCTAACTGGAGTGGTGTTAGCAGCTGCTGCTGAATATAGGTTTGAAACGGCTGCCCGCTTACTGTTTCAACAATAGCCGCTAACAAGGTATAGCCAGCGTTAGAGTAAGCAACTTTTTCACCCGGCCTGGCAAGCAGCGGTAATGCTAAGATACGGGCTTCAGCTTGCGCCTTGTCCATTACCTCAAAGTCAGAGTCATTATGGAAGTTATCTAAACCGCTACTATGCCCCAACAGTTGTTGGATGGTAATGGGCTTTAAGGCCTCAGGCGCCGTGGGGTAATAGTGTGCAAGGGTATCAGACAAGCTAAGCTGCCCGCTCTGCGCCAGCTGCAACACCGCCGCTGCGGTAAAGGTTTTTGCGATAGAGCCCATATCGGAGATCACGGCCGACTGATTTGCGATAACTCCGCCCCGATCAGCGCAGCCATAGGCAGTTTTAAAAACCACCTGTTCGCCCTGCACAACCAATATCAGGCCATCGAAAGTACCGGCCAGATGCTCACGCTGCAATTCAGCAGCCAGCGCCGTGATCACAGGATCGCCGGCCTGAATAATCGGATTAACAGTGCGGCACTCAGGAATACTGCTACAGCCCGCCTGCATACTGACAATAAGCAGCAAGCTGCCCCACCCTACAAAGTACCGCATACACACTCCTGCTTAGTTTGGTATAGCAAGCTAGGCCAAAGCCCACTCAGCGGCGATCCGGCCCACATCAGCCAGAACAGCCTGATGTCGATCTTCAATTTGCCCGGTATATTCGCCACTATCAAAATACGCCGCGATAATAATTGGGCTGCGACCCGGCGGAAAGGTAATGGCGATATCATTATATTTATTGGTCGTGCCCTCGGTCCGCCCGGTTCCGGTTTTATTACCGCTACGCCAGGTGGCAGGAAGGCCGGCACGCAGCCGTTTCGAGCCAGTATTGGTGCTTTCCATCCATTGCAGCAGGCGCTGTCGCGAGTCTTGTTGCAGCAGCTCACCGCAGGTTATCCGCTGCACCAGCTGCGCCATCGCCCGCGGCGTTGTGGTATCACGCAGATCTGCCGACAGTACTAAGCCAAGATCAGGTTCATAGCGATCAAGCCGGGTGATATTGTCGCCCATTTCGCGAAACTTAGCGGTAACCATAGCGGGGCCCCCCAGGCGTTTCACCAGCAGATTGGCGGCAACGCCATCGCTGAACTGCTGGGCGGCTTGCAACAAAGCTATGATAGTCATACCACCTTTGGCCAGATGCTCACGCGTTACCGGTGCCCAGGGTAACAGGTCAGCTTCAGAGTATGGCAACATTTCGTCCAGATCTAGCCTGCCCTGATCCGCCTCGCGCAAATAGGCCGCGGCGAGTGCCAGCTTAAAGGTTGAGCACATAGCAAAGTATTCATCCAGGCGATTACCGCTAACTTCGCCGGTTGCGGTATCAAGCAAGCATACACCCAGCCGAGCATGGCCTACCTCAAGCGCCTGCAACCTTTTTGCAGCATCAAAACGGCGGGCAGGCAGGCCGGTGGCGGAGACATTGGCGGCAGTCGTAGTCGCCATTGCCGGGATAGCCAGCAAGGTTGTTGTAGCGGCACAGCTAAGTAAAAAATCTCGTCTGGTGAGCATCTGGTTTCTTCTTTAATAAGTGTTAAGTTAGAATGGCAGCAATACCAATATCTTGATGCCAAACTAATACTATCGCATTGCGATTTTTGGGTTAAACACCAGCACCACAAGCCAAATCCCCAGCGAGAGCGCGCGTTGCAAACAAAAGAACGTAGCAAAGAATACCGCATACTGCGATAAAGAGCTGCCGCTGTAAAACGGCAGCGAATATTCCGCTGTTTTGAATAGCAACAATGTAGCAATAAAACCTAGGAAAGAGGTGATAGACATAAACCACCACTTGCGCTCTAACCAAGACATCACTAGCTCCTGCTATCTTGTAAAGTAACGAAACCAGAATTGTAGCGCTGGATAAATGCAGTTTTACTCATGCTGCGCTAACATTATTAAAGTCCATTTAAATCCCTTTTTAAATTTTAAAGTGATGTGTCGGGCTCCGGTAAGATAGCGGGCGTGCCATCCATATAGCTTAGGAAGTTTTTCCAGATGTCATGACTTCTTTGCTTAGTTAACTGGGTTTTGCAAGAAAATGCCATCACACCGCGAATTGAACCGTCGCGCCATTGCATGTAGACCGAATTACAATGAGATAACCGATAGGCCTGCCAGTCCGTTTGCGCGGCGTTGATTGCATTGACTAACTCAAGATCATCTGCGTTATGCGCTAAGCTGGCGGCAAGGTATCTGGCCAGCTCTGCTTCTGCCGAGTCTAAAGCCATGCTCGCGCACCGATTCATCTCAAGCGTACTCATCGCGTTCTGACAATCAAGAGGCGGGTTCTCTGCCATGGCTGAACATGAAAGGCCAAAGAGGACCAGCAACATCCAGGTTTTCATAAGTTTCTCCAGATGCAAAAGTTCCCGCATCAAAGGTTTGCAACTAACCATCTGAGTTGCCCCCAGCAGCGAGTAATACGCTTTATCAAACGCCTTCCTTAACCGCCTCGATTTGCGCAATATCTGCTACCCGGATATGGGTCTGAAAGTAATATTTACCTGACGGTTGGCGTTGAGCATTAATAAAGTCAATTCTGACACGTTGTGCATCCCCTTTTACCCGTATTGTTTTACCGATAAAAAACTCTTCCGGCGTCACACCGTACTGTGCTATTAATAATGGGATGATATTGGGGTGCAGAGCGACTGTGATGTTGCGTTGGTCACGATAGTCGAGTTCTGTATTCAGATACACGACAGGGCCTTGTTTGCCGGCGGCTTTGATATTTAATACATATTCGCCCGTCACTCCCGCTGGTGCAGAGGCCGCCGCATTTCTGATAATCTCCATGGTATCTGATGCTGTAACAGCTTGCCCAGTTGCAGGTTGGTTAGTAGTGACACTGCAGCCAGTCAGCATGAAAACACCAGCTAAAACTACCCATTTCATTTTTACTTCCTTATAAACGTTTACTGTTTAAATTAAGCCCAGAAATTTTGTCTGGATTTCGCAGCACCTTCTATGTAAGCACCTAAAAATACTAGTAAAATTACTCATCAGTGAAACAGCTTAGACAAAGGTTATTACCCAGGGCGAGATCGCGAACGTT
>NZ_LZEJ01000058.1:0-17210 GCF_001704375.1 Alishewanella sp. HH-ZS
TCATATAGTGCTGTGGATAAGTTTTGGAATAAAAAAAGCCAGCGCTAGGCTGGCTTCTTGGAATTCGGTATCGAATTAGCCGATAACAGTTACGTTAGCAGCTTGTGGGCCTTTTTGACCTTGTTCGATTTCGAAAGCAACTTTCTGACCTTCGTTCAGAGTTTTGTAGCCTTCAGTTTGGATTGCACGGAAGTGAACGAAAGCGTCAGCGCCGCCGTTATCTTGAGTGATGAAACCGAAACCTTTGTCAGCGTTGAACCACTTAACTACACCAGTTACTTTAGCCATGAGAGACTCCTAAAAATTTTGATAAATGTAATAACGCAAAATGCGCTGTTAGCCTGACTGTTACTTATGTGGCCAAACGTGCGTGAATCTTCAGGACATGACTTACAAGCGAAGCTGTGTAGCGAAGTTTTCAAAAACAAGTTGTTACATAGGTCTGTACTACAGGCCGGACACCACTATAACAGGTATTGCAGGAATGTATAGCTTTATCGGTGAATAATTTAGCGAAATCACACACTACAGCAACTGGCGCTATTTTCACCGCAGTTGGCGGCCTGCTTTTTCACGAAAAGCCACCGCTCCGGCATAAAAAAAGGCCGGATAACCGGCCTTAATTAAAGCAAGCTGAACTTAGCCGGCGATCGCAGCAGCCGGTGCTACGAATGGCAGGTTCAGTGCCTGGGCTACGCCCTCGTTGGTCACTTTGCCACGGTAGACGTTCAGGCCAGCCAGCAGATGCTGGTCATCCAGCAGCGCTTGCTTATAGCCTTTGTTGGCTAAGCGCAGAATAAACGGCAGGGTAGCGTTATTCAGGGCGAAGGTAGAAGTACGTGGTACCGCACCTGGCATGTTTGCCACGCAGTAATGCACCACATCATCAACGATATAGGTCGGTTCAGCGTGCGTGGTTGGCTTAGAGGTTTCAACACAGCCACCCTGATCGATTGCCACGTCAACAATAGCTGAACCTGGCTTCATCCGCTTGATATGCTCTTTAGTCACCAGCTTAGGTGCCGCAGCGCCCGGTACCAGTACGCCACCGATCACTAAGTCAGCCGCCAGCACTTCCTGCTCCAGCGCATCAGCAGTAGAGTAAACCGCTTTAACGGCACCGTTAAACTGGGCATTAATACGACGCAGTACATCAACACTGCGATCCAGTACGGTAACATCGGCACCTAAACCTACCGCCATTTGTGCGGCGTTAGTACCGACCATACCGCCACCGATCACTACGACCTTGGCTGGTGCTACGCCTGGTACGCCACCTAACAGCATACCGCGACCACCACAGGATTTTTCCAGTGCCCGGGCACCGGCCTGAATGGACATCCGGCCCGCCACTTCTGACATTGGCGCTAACAGCGGTAAACCGCCTTTGCTGTCGGTCACAGTTTCATAGGCGATACAGACAGCGCCTGATTTAATCAGATCGGCAGTTTGCTCCGGATCCGGCGCTAAGTGCAGGTAAGTAAACAGGATCTGGCCATCGCGCAGCATGGCGCGCTCAACGGCTTGTGGCTCTTTTACCTTTACAATCATCTCGGCTTTGGCGAAGACTTCAGCGGCAGTGCTCAGCACAGTGGCACCGGCAGCCTGATAATCTTCATCGGTAAAACCGATGCCAATACCGGCATTGTGTTCAACAAAGACGCTGTGACCGTGGCCAATCACTTCACGGACGCTGGCAGGCGTCATGCCGACACGGTATTCATGGTTTTTTATTTCTTTTGGTACACCGATGATCATAGGTTTCACCTTGGTTGGGTTGGGTAAAATTTTTGCGCAGTATAGCGATAAAAAACCAGAATTAATGCTTGTTTTTAAACGCTGAAATAGCAGAAAATCCTGTTTATGAATTTGGCTTGGAGTTTTATGCTGAAATGTACTCTTTAAATAAGAGTGTCAAGAAGTTAGATCGGATTGACCGCAAAATTCTGGTGGAATTACAAAAGGATGGCCGTCTGGCGAATGTCGAGCTGGCCAGGCGGGTAGGGCTGAGCCCCACACCCTGTCTGGAGCGGGTGCGCAAGCTGGAAGCCGAAGGCTTTATCCTCGGCTACAACGCCCAGGTCGATCCGCATAAAGTCGGTGCTGCGTTGCTGGTATTCGTGGAAATTACGCTGAGCAAAACCTCACCGGAAGACTTTGACGAGTTTAGCAAGGCAGTACAGAAGCTGTCGGAAATTCAGGAATGTCACCTGGTGTCCGGCAGTTTCGACTTTTTACTGAAAACCCGGGTAGCCAATATGGCCGCCTATCGCGAACTGCTGGGGGAAACCCTGCTCAGGTTACCGAGCGTGCGGGAAAGCCGGACCTATGTGGTGATGGAAGAAGTGAAGCAAAGTAGCTTTGTGGCGATACCTTAAGTCATTTTAGTATAAGGTAGTTTGGTATCAGTTACTTTGGTATAAGCTCGCGTTCAGCTTGGGCGGATTAAACTGGCCACTGCGCCGCTGCTTTGCCAGAAAGATGCACTTTTAGCGCTGCTCTGGTAACCTTAGCAGGTCAGTGAAGACAGACTCAGCACTCCGCACAGCGGTTATTAGCGCGACTTGCGCGCAGTTTTTTAAGGAGCGGAGCAAAAAATGAAATTAGAGGCCTTTCATTTGCAAAGCAAAGTATTATTTTCATTAAACGGTGTGCAACGACTGCTTGAAGTCGGCCTGATCCTATTCTCCTCGTTGGCCGTCTTTATGCTGTTAGCATTAATTTCCTTTGACCCGGCTGATCCCAGCTGGTCGCAAACCGGTTATCAACAACAGGTCAATAACTATGCCGGCCGTGGCGGTGCCTTTGTGGCCGATCTGCTGCTATTCAGCTTCGGCTGGATTGCCTATTTACTGCCGTTTTTTGTTGCCCTGATGGGCTATCTGCTCTTTAAACGCTTTAAAGATTTACTCAGCCTCGATTACCTGATTTTAGGCTCTCGGGTATTTGGCCTGATCCTGACGCTGTGTGCGGCAACCGCGATCAGCAGTATGAATTTCAACGATATCTATTATTTCTCGTCCGGCGGTGTGCTGGGCGATATGATCAGCAGCAGCTTACTGCCGTACTTTAATTTTATTGGTACCAGTCTGTTATTACTCTGTGCCTTTGCCACCGGCCTGACGCTGCTAACCGGTATCTCCTGGCTGACCGTCGCTGATTACCTCGGCGCCGGCTGTTTTTATCTGTTTACCCGTTTGTTGGAATTACCGCAGCGTTTTAGCGGCAAAGCGCCAGCCAACCCGGTATTTAACGAAACAGCAACGGCAGAGCTGCCACAGCCAAAAGCGAAAAAAGCCCAGCGTAACAACCTCGAAGCCACTGAACCGGCCTGGTCTGCTGCTGCGGATGAGGATGATTTAGAGCCGCAATTTAGCTGGCCACCGGCGGCAGAGCCGGAGCCAAAACGCAAAGAGCCGTTACCGATCCGGCCGCTGGATGAGCGCACCGAAGCCCGGGCTTTCTACAGTGTGGATAGTCTTGCCGATGATCAGCTGTCGTTTAGTGCCGTCGACGATCCGAACGAGTCAGTGCATATCGGCCGCACCCTGCGCGAGTTGGAAGAGCAGGAAGAGCTGCACCCACTGTTGCGCTATCCGGAAGATGAAGCCGTCGTAGTTGAAGAAGACGACAGTGAAGAGGTCGCACATTCGCTGGAAGAGTTGCCATCACTGGCGCTGTTAGATCGGCCGGATAAAGCCACCAACCCGATTGACCCGGCTGATTTAGAGCGGGTATCGCGGCTGGTTGAAGCAAAACTGCTCGATTTTAACGTCGAAGCCAAGGTTGTCGGCGTCCATCCGGGGCCTGTTGTCACCCGCTTTGAACTGGATTTGGCGCCGGGCGTCAAAGTCAGCAAAATTACCGGCCTGGCCAAAGATTTAGCCCGCTCGTTATCGGCCATTAGCGTACGGGTGGTGGAAGTGATCCCGGGCAAGAGCTTTATCGGTTTAGAGCTGCCAAATCAGCACCGTGAAATCGTGCGCTTATCCGAAGTCATTGGCGATGAGGTCTTTAACGAGTCCAAATCTGCGCTGACTATGGTGCTGGGCAAAGATATTGCCGGCAAATCAGTGGTCGCCGATCTGGCCAAGATGCCGCACTTACTGGTCGCCGGTACTACGGGCTCGGGTAAATCGGTTGGCGTTAACGTCATGATTTGTAGTTTGCTGTATAAATCTACGCCGGACGATGTGCGCTTTATTATGATCGATCCCAAGATGCTGGAGCTGTCCATCTACGAAGGCATTCCGCACCTGTTAACCGAAGTGGTTACCGATATGAAAGACGCGGCCAATGCGCTGCGCTGGTGTGTCGGCGAAATGGAGCGCCGTTACAAGCTGATGTCAGCCATGGGCGTGCGTAACCTCAAGGGCTACAACGCCAAGATCAAAGAAGCTATCGCTGAGGGTCAGCCACTGAAAGATCCACTGTGGAAGCCATCGGATGATATGCGCGATAGCGCGCCTTATCTGGAAAAACTACCGGCGATCGTGGTGGTGATCGACGAATTTGCCGACATGATGATGATCGTTGGTAAAAAAGTTGAAGAGCTGATTGCCCGGATCGCGCAAAAAGCGCGGGCGGCCGGTATTCACCTGGTACTGGCGACGCAGCGGCCATCGGTTGATGTGATCACCGGTTTAATTAAAGCCAATATCCCAACCCGGATCGCGTTTCAGGTATCGTCGAAAATTGACTCGCGTACCATCCTGGATCAGCAGGGCGCAGAAAGCCTGTTGGGGCAGGGCGATATGCTGTATTTACCACCTGGTTCAGGGGTGCCTACCCGGGTGCATGGCGCCTTTGTTGATGACCATGAAGTGCATGCGGTGGTTGCCGACTGGAAACGGCGTGGTAAACCACAGTACTTACCAGAAATTTTAAGTGGCGAAACCACGGAAGAGAACTTGTTACCCGGCGAAGTACTCGAAGGGGAAGAGGGTGAGGCCGATCCGCTGTATGATCAGGCCGTGGCCTTCGTCATTGAATCACGCCGCGCTTCAGTGTCAGGCGTGCAACGTAAATTCCGGATCGGCTATAATCGCGCCGCCCGTCTGGTTGAACAGATGGAGCACAGCGGTTTAGTCAGCCCACCGGGGCACAATGGTAACCGTGAAGTCTTGGTTCCGAACAGAGGTGGTTAATGGGTAAGTTGGCGTCAATGCGTAAATTGTCGTTCATGATGTTGGTAGCCGCGGCAGGAGCCGCCGCCACAGTGGCCAGCCCGGCGGTATGGGCACAAACGGTAGAAGTAGTACCCAGACCTGATTTTGCCCCCCATATGCAGGCGGCACGGCAGCAGCGGTTAAGTGCTGAGGATGCCAGTGCCGAACTGATGCAGCAATTGGCGCGCATTAAAAGCTACACCGCCAGTTACCGGCAAAAGGTTTACGATATTCAGCAGCAACTGCTGCAGGAAGGTAAAGGCCAGCTGGCGCTGCAACAGGGCGCGCGCTTTCGCTTTGAAAGCACTGAGCCGGAGCCATCGTTACTGGTCAGTGATGGTAAAACCCTGTGGATCTACAATGAGCCGTTAGAGCAGGTCAGTATCTATGATGCGCAAAGTGAAGTGGG
The DNA here is from genome assembly GCF_001704375.1 of Alishewanella sp. HH-ZS. Lineage (NCBI taxonomy): Bacteria > Pseudomonadati > Pseudomonadota > Gammaproteobacteria > Alteromonadales > Alteromonadaceae > Alishewanella > Alishewanella sp. HH-ZS. The sequence continues at coordinate 5,578 of NZ_LZEJ01000058.1, forward strand.
GCAAACGCCCTTTGCCTTGCTGACTTCGACCGATCCGGCGCTCTGGCAGCAATACCGCGTGACTAAACAACAGCAGAGTTTCTTTATTCACCCGCAAAGCAGCGATAATCCGGTGCAGCAGCTGCTACTTACCTTTAGCGAAGATCAGCTGATTGAAATGCAGGTGATTGATATTAACCAGCAGCAAAGCGTGTTTCTGTTTAGCGATATTAAGCTGAACAACAAGATCGCCAATGCGCAGTTCAGCTTTAAGGTCACGTCTAATCTGGACGTTGATGATCAGCGGCAACGCTAATGGCCACCTTACCGCTGGAGTTTGGCAGCGACTTCCGGCCACTGGCCGCCCGGTTAAGACCGCGGCAACTTGCTGATTATGTCGGCCAGCAGCATCTGTTGGCCGCAGGCTCACCGTTGCAACAAGCCATTCTGGCCGGCCGTGTGCATTCGTTAATTTTGTGGGGCCCGCCGGGTACCGGCAAAACCACGCTGGCAGAACTGATTGCCAGCCATGCCCAGGCGCAAATGCAGCGCTTATCGGCGGTCACCGCCGGCATTAAAGAAATTCGCGACAGCATTCAGCAGGCTAAATTACACCAGCAGCAATATCAGCAACGTACACTGCTGTTTGTCGATGAGGTGCATCGCTTTAATAAAGCACAGCAGGATGCCTTTTTACCGCATATTGAAGATGGCACCATTATTTTTATTGGCGCCACTACCGAAAACCCGGCCTTTGCGCTAAATAACGCCATTTTATCCCGTGCCCGGGTTTGTGTGCTGAAGCCGCTGACCGAAGCAGATTTACAGCAGGTGCTGGCGCGGGCGCTGACTGATGCGGAACTCGGGTTAGGCGCACAGCAATTAACGCTGGAGCCGGCGGCTGAGCAGCTATTACTGCGTTTGGCTAATGGCGATGCCCGGCGCTTACTGAATTTACTGGAACAACTGGCAGAGCTGGCGGCGCCGCAGTCTGAACTGACGGTAGCGCAGGTACAGCAAATTGTGCCACAACAGCTACCCGGCTTTGACCGCGATGGCGATCTGTTTTACGACCTGATTTCGGCATTACATAAATCGGTGCGCGGCTCGGATCCGGATGCCGCCTTGTACTGGTTTGCCCGCATTCTGGCCGGGGGCGGCGATCCGCTTTATGTGGCACGGCGCTTATTGGCCATTGCCAGTGAGGATATTGGCAATGCCGATCCGCGGGCGCTGACGCTGGCACTTAATGCCTGGGATACCTTTAGCCGGGTCGGCCCGGCCGAAGGCGAGCGCGCTATTGCCCAGGCGCTGGTGTATCTGGCGCTGGCGCCCAAAAGTAATGCCGTCTATCTGGCGTTTAACCAGGCAAAGGCGCTGGTGGCAGAGCGTCCGGATTATCCGGTGCCGCTGCATCTGCGTAATGCACCAACGGCACTGCAGCAGCAACTGGGGCATGGTGCCGGTTATCGTTATGCCCATGATGAACCCGGTGCCTATGCCGCCGGCGAGCGGTATTTACCACCAGAGCTATGGCAACAGCAGTTGTATCAGCCCAGTGAGCGCGGTATGGAAAAGCAACTGGCGGAAAAACTGCGCTATTTGCGCGCGCTGGATGCGCAAAGCCCGAAGCAACGTGATGCTGAACCCAAATCTAAAAGCTGAATAGCTATAGTAAAGCCGTGCCGTGTTTGAGCGCTAACTCCCGGCGTTATAGTGCGCTATTGCGGCTGATCTGACGCTTGGCTCTGGTTATAACGCCGGCAGAACAGAGAAAATCTGCCTTAGGCATTTCAATTTAAGTGGCAGCTTAGTAATATTCAGCCCTGTTATGATCACCCGCCGGCAGGCTGCTGGCCTAATTTAGCGAACTGAAGCGAATTCTATGTTAGATCCGAAATTTTTACGCGCAGAACTGGCGCAAACCGCTGAGCGACTGGCAACCCGTGGTATGACGCTGGATGTTGCGGCCATCAGTGCCCTGGAAGAGCAGCGCCGGGTGCTGCAGGTAGAAACCCAGGAGCTGCAGAATCAGCGTAATACCAAATCAAAAGCCATTGGTCAGGCCAAAGCCCGCGGTGAAGATATTGCCCCCTTGCTGGCCGAAGTGGATGGCTTAGGCGCCCAGCTGGATGCGGCAAAGATCCGCCTGGATGCGGTACTGGCCGAGCTGGACAAAATTGCGTTAAGCATTCCTAACTTACCGGATCTGTCTGTGCCGGTCGGTAAAGATGAAACCGAAAATCTGGAAGTACGCCGCGTTGGCGCGCCACGCCAGTTTGATTTCCCGGTGCAAGATCATGTTGCGCTTGGCGAAGCCTATGCCGAGGGGCTGGATTTTGAAAGTGCGGTCAAGTTATCCGGCTCACGTTTTGTGGTAATGAAGGGCCAAATGGCGCGGCTGCACCGGGCGTTAACCCAGTTTATGCTGGATGTGCATACCCAGCAGCATGGTTACACTGAGGTTTATGTGCCTTATCTGGTTAACCATGCCAGCTTATACGGCACCGGCCAGCTGCCAAAATTCAGTGCTGATTTGTTTCACACCCAGCCCGCAACCGAAGAAGGTCAGGGCATGGCACTGATCCCAACCGCTGAAGTGCCTGTGACTAACCTGGCGCGGGACAGCATCTTTGATGCCAGCGAACTGCCGTTTAAATATACCGCGCATACGCCTTGTTTTCGCAGTGAAGCCGGCTCTTATGGCCGCGACACCCGTGGTCTTATCCGCCAGCACCAGTTTGATAAAGTGGAGCTGGTACAGCTGGTGAATCCGGCACTGTCAATGCAGGCACTGGAAGAGCTGACCGGCCATGCCGAGAAAATTCTGCAGTTATTAGGCCTGCCGTACCGGGTAATGCTGCTGTGTACCGGCGATATGGGCTTTGGCTCATGCAAGACGTACGATCTGGAAGTCTGGTTACCGGGGCAAAATGCCTACCGTGAAATCTCTTCTTGCTCGAATATGGGCGATTTCCAGGCTCGGCGGATGCAGGCGCGGTTCCGGCCGGAAGAGGGCAAAAAGCCAGAGTTGCTGCATACGCTAAATGGCTCCGGCCTGGCCGTAGGCCGCACCCTGGTAGCTATTCTGGAGAACTATCAGCAAGCCGATGGCTCAGTGGCCATTCCAGAGGTGTTACAGCCTTATATGGGCGGCCAAACCAAGCTAGCATAAGCTCAATGTCTTTGCTCTTTGCGGCTAACTCCGCAAAGAGCAATTATTATCTGAATCTTGCTGTTAATTGCGTTTCAGTTTTCAAAACTCAAAACTCAAAACTCAAAACTCAAAACTCAAAACTCAAAACTCAAAACTCAAAACTCAAAACTCAAAACTCAAAACTCAAAACTCAAAGGCATTTTGCCGGTTTTGGCAACCCTGCCAGCCGGGTAGCCTGTTTCGCCGGGCCTTCCGGAAACAATAAAAACAAATACTTACTATTGCCTTTATCTGGCCCCAGTTTTTCTGCCATCGCTTTAACCAGCAGCCGAATTGCCGGTGAGGTATTAAACTGCTGATAAAATTCCCGCACAAAATAAATCACTTCCCAGTGCGCATCGGTCAGGCTTAGCTGTTCCAGCCTGGCAAAGGCTAAGGCCACTTCTGGCGTCCAGTCCGACAGCTGCTGCAGATAGCCATGTTTATCCAGCGGCAGTGACTGCTCGCCAACCGTTATAAAGGCCTGTGTCATCGGCTTAATTCCATAATAAATTCTGTTTGGCCTGGGCGCTAAGCGCGACCCAGCGCGCATCATCAATCAGTTCCACCTGCGCCAGCGGCGTAATTTGGCGCCAGTTTACATCTGACGCCAGCGCCATTACCGGCACCGGCAGGCTTAGATCGGCTTGCAAGCACAGATAAACCGCATCCTGGCGTAACAGGATCCGATCTTCCGGCGCACAGCAGGCGCTAAGCGTCTGTAACTCAAAGCGGGGTTGGGTCAGGGTAATCAGTTTCATCACAGCTCCTTTTTAATCACAGGCTTTATTGCTTCATCACAGACTTTGCTGCGCTAGACCGCTGTTAGCAGCGGAGCAGCTGATCGGCCTGTTGCATCGCGGTGCGGATCTGCGCACTATCGGCCCGCTGAAAACCCTCTGGTAGCACAAGCTCCGCCAGACCACGGCTGTTCAGGGATTGCTGACACACCAGGCAGGGGCCCATGTCGTACAGCGCAAATAAGCCAAAGCTTTTCTGAAAGGCTTTTAACGGCGCCGGCGCATCAGTGGGGTTATCGGCTGGAGGCAGCAACTGGTACACCGCATCATCCTGAAACAGCATACTAACCTGATGCTCCACCGCGGCTAACGCCAGCGCCAGATCCAGCGCTTCCCGGGCTTTGGCCTGATTAAAAGGCGAGGCGGTTTGAATTAACAGAATCGCTTGCATCAGAACTGTACCACCTTAGTGCCGGTTAACCGCATGGCAAACTCTGCCAGACCAGCGGCAAGAAAAGGGCCGTGCTCTGCCGCGTAAATGCCGCGCTTCTCGGCCGCGGTGACACAATATAACAACGGGATCTGCTGTTGCTGGCACAGCTGGGCCAGTTGCGCCGCCAGATCCGGCTCATCGGCCGGTAAATCAATGCCAGGCTGCACCGCCAGCACCGCATCTTCATATAAAAACACTTGCTCCAACTGATAGCCGTTGGCCAGTGCCGCGCGGGCAAACTGGCAGGCACTGGCGAAGCTTTGGCCAGCAAAGGGGCTTTGTTGTAGCAGCAAGCTAAAGCGGGTGGTCATGTTAGATTCCCTGCAGATGGAAAGGGCCAATAAAAAAGCCCCGCACAGGCGGGGCATTTTAGCGGACTCAACCGTTGCCGGCTAGTTTAGGTTGCGATCTTAGTCATCGCCACCAAAAATGCCTAACAGCTGCAGCAGATGTACGAACAGGTTAAAGATGTTCAGATACAGGGCAACAGTGGCACGGATATAGTTGGTTTCACCGCCGTGAATAATGCGGCTGGTATCGAACAGGATCAGACCTGACATTACCAGCACGGCTACTGCGCTGATGGTCAGGCTTAACGCCGGAATGCTCAGGAAGATATTGGCAATGGCGGCAACCACAATTACCAGCAAACCAATCATCAGGAAGCCACCCATAAAGGAAAAATCTTTACGGCTGGTCAGGGCATAGGCTGATAAACCGAAGAAAATCAGTGCTGTACCTGCCAGAGCTTGCATGATTAATGACGGGCCATTCGGTAAACCGGCATAGGCCAGCAGCATTGGGCCTAAAGAGGCGCCCATTAAACCGGCAAAACCAAATACCCAGAAAATACCGCTGGCGCTGTCCGCTTTCTTGTGAACGACAAACAGCATAACAATACCGGCGATCATACAAACGATGGCGCCGATCGCTGGCATACCCATTGCCATTGAAATGCCGGCTGCCACAGCGCTGAACGCCAGGGTTAAACCAAGCAGAAAGTAAGTATTGCGCAGGACCTTGTTGATTTCGACGCCCTGACTGAGGGTGCCGATATTACTGGTTTCTCTGTATGACATAGTGCTGTCTCCTCTGGACAAAAGTTTGATGTGTATGACCGCATCATACTGTTAAAGTTCCACTATCTCCAGCCTTAGCCGCTTGAAAATACAGCAACTAAAAAATTTTTCATGGTTTTACTTTCTTTTCCGTAACGATCTGATTAATATACGCAGCGCTGGAGGGATGGCAGAGCGGTTTAATGCACCGGTCTTGAAAACCGGCGTAGGTTAGTAGCCTACCGAGAGTTCGAATCTCTCTCCCTCCGCCACTTCAGCTCATTCGCGACTTCAGCATAGCCCCACCGCTTATCTTGTTAAATAACCCAAACATTTGTCAGAAAAATCATTGGCTTAGTTGGCTGTTTTTTGCATTTGTGGCAAAATCAGGTCCACTGCGAACTGTACTAAGAAGTATTAGTAAAAAACGTGCTGCTGGGCTATGCTAAGCAACAGAATAATTCTATACCTGAACTGCCTGTGGTTGTTGTGAAGGCGAAAACAGGTAAGCCAGTATAACGGAGAGCCAAGTTGATTAACGTGCTGTTAGTTGATGATCACGAGCTGGTAAGAACTGGGATCAGTCGCATACTAATGGATGAGCGCGGTATCAAGGTGATAGGCGAGGCCAGTACCGGCGAAGAAGCCCTGCAATTTTGCCGGCAACATGAACCTGATGTGGTATTGATGGACATGAATATGCCGGGTATGGGCGGGATGACCGCCACCAAGCGTATTTTGCATTACTGCCCGGAAATTAAAATTATCGGTTTGTCGATCTCCTGTGAGGAGCCCGTGCCCACTAAAGTGATGCAACTTGGTGCCGCAGGTTTTATTTCGAAAAACACCCCGCCGAAAGAAATGATTATGGCCATTAAAAAGGTCTACTCCGGCGCGCGGCATATTTCCGACGAAGTGGCACAAAAAATGGCACTGGCCAAGGTGAATAACCAACAGGCTAACCCCTTTGAAGGCTTATCCGATCGTGAACTGCAAATTATGCTGATGATTACCCAGGGCCAGAAAGTCACAGACATTGCCGAGCAACTTAACGTTAGCGCTAAGACGGTGAATTCTTATCGTTACCGGATGTTTGAAAAACTGGCGATCAGTGGCGATGTGGAATTAACTCACCTGGCACTGCGCCATGGCATGATTGATATCGCGAAAATTGCGCAATAATACCCCAAATAACCATGTTTGACGCCAAAGCCTTTCTGGCGACCGTACCACAGCAGCCCGGTGTTTATCGGATGATAAACGCCGCCGGCACAGTGATCTATGTTGGTAAAGCCAAAGATCTGAAAAAACGCCTCAGCAGCTATTTTCGTAAAGAAGTCGACAGCATTAAAACCCGGGCGCTGGTAAGTCAGATCCAGCAGGTTGAATTTACGCTGACCCACAGCGAAACCGAAGCGCTGATCCTGGAAAATAACCTGATTAAAGAATACCTGCCAAAGTACAACGTATTGCTGCGCGACGATAAATCTTACCCTTATATTCTGTTATCCGCGCATAAACATCCGCGGATCAGCTCACACCGTGGCCCGCGCAAGGTGCCGGGGCAGTATTTTGGCCCTTACCCTAATGCCGGTGCAGTGTGGCATAGCCTGAAAACCCTGCAGAAGATTTTCCCCATTCGCCAGTGTGAAGATGGTTTTTACCGCGCCCGTACCCGGCCGTGTTTGCAGTATCAGTTAAAGCTGTGTAGCGCGCCCTGTGTCGGTAAAATTTCCGACCAGGATTACAGCGAGCAAGTACGCTTAGCCACCTTATTCTTAAGCGGTAAAAACCAGCAGGTAATTGATGATCTGGTGCAAAAGATGAACAGTGCCAGCGAACAACTACAATTTGAAGCAGCGGCTGCGTATCGCGATCAGATCAGTGCACTGCGCCGGGTGCAGGAGCAGCAGCATGTCAGCGGCGAACATGAAGAGCTGGATGCGATTGGCTTTAGCCTGCAAGGGCAAACGGCAGTGCTACATGTACTCTTTATCCGCGATCGGAAAATTCTGGGCAGTAAATCCTATTATCCGAAAGTGCCGGCCGATACCGAAGCCGCTGAGGTGCTGTCGGCCTTTTTGCTGCAGTTTTATTTAAGTGGTCACAGCGAGCAGCAAATTCCAAAAGAAATAGTGTTACCACTGGAAATACCCGACACCGAAGCCCTGGCGGACGCCATCAGTAAGCTGGCCGAGCATAAGGTACGCTTAACCTATGCCAAGCGTGGCGAGAAAGCGCAGTATCTGGCGCTGGCACAAAAAAACGCGGCGATAGCGTTGGATAGCCGGCAATCGTTAACACAAAAGATGCGTGCCCGCTATCAGGCGCTACAGCAGCAGCTGGCGCTGGACTATCCCATTAGCCGGATGGAGTGTTTCGATATCAGCCATACCATGGGGCAGGCGACGATTGCCTCCTGTGTAGTATTTGACGGTGAAGGGCCCTATAAACAGGAATACCGCCGCTATAACGTAACCGGTGTTACCGCCGGTGATGACTATGGCGCTATGCGCTTTGCTCTGGACAAGCGCTACGGCAAGCTAAGCGATGAAAGCAAAATTCCGGACATTGTGTTTATCGACGGCGGTCAGGGCCAGCTTAATATCGCTTTAGAACAATTTGCCAACTGGCCCTTTGCCAAAAAGCCGCTGTTAATAGGTGTGGCAAAAGGTGTTAGCCGTAAAGCCGGCCTGGAAACGCTGATTTTATGGGATAGCGGCCGTAGCATTCATTTACCCGAGGATTCGCTGGCACTACATTTAATTCAGCAGATCCGCGACGAAGCGCACCGTTTTGCGATAACCGGACATCGTAATAAACGCGGTAAAGCACTGCTGAAAAGTCCACTGGAAAATATTGCCGGTATCGGCGAAAAACGCCGCCAGGCTTTGTTGCAATATTTAGGTGGTTTGCAAGGCGTATTAAACGCCAGTGTTGCCGAACTGTGCAAGGTACCGGGAATTTCCAAACAACAGGCTGAAAAGATTTACCAGGCCTGCCAGAACAAGTAGCATGACAACCAGGACTGATGTGAGAACTAAAATGTGGAATATTCCTAACCTGTTAACCCTTTTTCGCTTGCTGCTGATCCCGGTATTTATTTTCTGCTTCTATTCTGGCTTAGAACATGCCCGCTTCTGGTCGGCGTTGGTGTTCTGCCTGGCAGCGGTAACCGATGCGTTAGATGGCTATCTGGCCCGCCGTTTACAGCAATCTACCCCCTTTGGCGCCTTTCTCGATCCGGTAGCCGATAAGGTGATGGTCGCCACCGCCCTGGTGCTGATTGCTGCCGACATTCATAACCTCTGGGCAGTAGTGCCGGCGATTATTATTATCAGCCGCGAAATCTTTATATCAGCGCTGCGCGAATGGATGGCGGGCCTTGGCAAACGCGCCAATGTAGCGGTCTCTAATCTGGGCAAATACAAAACCATTGCTCAGATGCTGGCGTTAATTGGTCTGATCTGGCAACCCCAGCTGCCCTTATTTGCCTGGTTTACTCCGGCAGGCTGGATTTTGCTGTATATCGCCACCATTTTAACCGTGTGGTCGATGTACGAATATTTGCGCGCTGCCTGGGCCGATTTAGCCGCAAACTAGTGCTACTGCAACCGGGCCTGGACAGCGCGTGTTTCGACTGTCGCAGCGGCCGGTTTTGAAACAGGATGTCGCCGCAGGGGGGCAGAACAAAGCAAGTTGCTGTTTTTACCGCCGATGCTGTTACTTTTTAAGCAAACGGTCATAAAACTAAAAATTTGTTATTGACGACTCAGTATAAAACAGTAGAATGCGTCTCGTGTTAAGGCAGATGGCCATAGCAACGCGAGTTTAGCTCAGCTGGTAGAGCGCGACCTTGCCAAGGTCGAGGTCACGAGTTCGAACCTCGTAACTCGCTCCAACTCTCAGAGTCGGAAAGCTTAGTGGCGGGTTGGCAGAGTGGCCATGCAGCGGATTGCAAATCCGTCCACCTCGGTTCGACTCCGGGACCCGCCTCCATTAACACCCTGACTGACAGGTTAAACAGGTGTCTGCCCGGGTGGTGAAATCGGTAGACACAAGGGATTTAAAATCCCTCGGGGGAAACCCCGTGCCGGTTCAAGTCCGGCCCCGGGCACCATTTTATACTGACCAGCAGTATAAAAGTTTCAAAATGCGAGTTTAGCTCAGCTGGTAGAGCGCGACCTTGCCAAGGTCGAGGTCACGAGTTCGAACCTCGTAACTCGCTCCAAATTCCAAAAAAGCCGCTGCCAAAGCGGCTTTTTGCATTCCATAACCCAAACCTAACACTACACCGATCCGCTCCCCGTCTCCGGTACGCATGCGTACCGGAGACGCTCCTGCGATACCAAAAAGAACACCTAAACCCAACGCTAAACCGGCCTACGTCTCCGGTATGCTTGCCGTACCGGAGACGCCACCTGCGATATCAAAGTGCACAACTATCTCAACCAAGCCATATTTCTAGATCAGCTTAGGCGTCGAACACTGATCAAAAAACCAGTAATCGTAAGCATACTGTAAATTTGTGAATCGCAAGGTTTTAACCCGCTTTCTACTGGCTAAAAAAATATCTAAGATCAAAACGATTGATTAAATGCAAGTTATTCGTTAGCGTAGTGTCACAATTGGAAATAGAAGGGCGCTTACACTGCGTGAAAGCAGGTGCGTTCCAAACTATTAAGCTGTTATGCCTTTTAAATAGGACGAGGTACTAAAATGGATGTAAATGTTCAACAAATTCGTGGAAACTGGAGTCTAGGATATTCTCTCGATAAGCATGCCTTGAGCAGTACACCCATCGGAGAGAATGAGTATGGGCATATGCAATTTAATACTGTCCGTACTCCTGTAGGTGAAGCACTGTTTCAGTTAAAATATCGATCTAATTATTCGCAAATACCTGTAATTTCAAATCAAATGGCAAGGTCTCTTACAGGGCGATTCGGAGATGTTTCGTTTGTTATCCCAATGCCGCCATCCAAGCAACGACAAAGACAACCTGTTGTAGAGATTGCGAAGGAGTTCGCACGGATAGTCGGTTTACCATACTATGATAACTTTTTAGTGAAAACTGTTGCGACTTCCGCAATGAAAGATATAGCTTTACGAGAAGATAAAGTTTCTGCACTAGTAAATGCTTTTACGCTCAATGATTTCTTACCAAATGGTAGGTTTAATGTACTGATAATTGATGATCTCTTTGATACAGGCTCATCTTTAGAAGCTGCCACTCAAGTGTTAAAATCAAGCCAAAAAATCGGGCATGTTTATGTGGCTACAGTAACGAGGAAACGATAGTGCATAAGGTATTCATATCAGGCTCTATAAGTATTAAAACGCTTGATCCGTGCGTTGTTGAACGCCTGTTAAATGTCATAAACCTAGATTATCAAGTATTAGTTGGCGATGCTGATGGCGTCGATAGTGCGGTTCAAAAGCGTTTAACATCGGAACACGTCAGCAACGTTGTCGTCTATTGCGCAGGTGATCAACCTAGGAATAACTTTGGTAACTGGGTCACTCAAAGAGTCGAAACTTCAGCAAAGCCAGGCACTCGTGCATTTTTTACCGCAAAAGATTTGGAAATGGCAGAAGTTTGCGATTATGGTTTTATGATTTGGGATACTAAAAGCTCCGGTACGCTGAAAAACATTATTGAGCTCCTAAAAAGAAAAAAATCTTCCTTGGTCTACATTAATAAAAAGAAAGCGTTTAGTACAGTCAAGAGCATTGATGATTTCGAAGATTTACTAAGAAATATGAGTGATGCGGCACTTAAAAAGGCTGAAGAAAACCTGAAATTGAATACACATATTCTTCAATTAAAGAATGTTCAACCGAACCTGTTTTGATTTCAGGCATAACAAGGCGCATCACTCGCGGCCTGCGGCCGCTGGGATGCCAACCGCTGCGCGGTCGTCACCCGTGTGCTTTGCGTTATAACGTTTGCGTATCAACTAAAATTTGAGAAATATTCAAATGACCAAGATAGTTCGAGATGATGGAAGTTGGATTCCAGAACCTAGCGGTGCAGTTTCAGGCGATCTTAATGCTTGGCGAGATAGAATGTTTAGCGAGTGCCCCAATCCCGAAGTTGGGGATATTCTAATCGTTCTGAGTGGTAAAAAACGCATTGGCTACTGTTCGGCGACAATTAGGATGAC
>NZ_LZEJ01000059.1:0-10628 GCF_001704375.1 Alishewanella sp. HH-ZS
ATTTGTGTATAAGAGACAGGCCAACGGCGGGGTAAGATAACACCAGGGAACAGCAGATTAGAAATTGTATACTACGCCCAGTGACAGCGCTTTAGCGTCCTGACCAGTAACAGTATTCAGCTGGGTATCACGGCCGCCGGCAGTAACGCGGAAGTTTGCATTGTCGTCATTTGACGTCACCGCGTAAGCTGCATACAGGGTTAAAGCACGACCGAAGTTACGATCCACACCAAACACAAACATATTGGCACCTGATTCGGCTACGTCATTCTTACCGGCAACATAGTACTGGCCACGCAGAGTGTAATCACCCATCTTGTAGCTGGTACCCAGACCGTAAACATTGCGATCACCGCCTGGTACATCGCTGGCAGTTTGGTATAAACCTGAAACGCGCAGATCTGAGGTCAGGTCATAGTACAGACCAACGCGAACTGCGTTTGGATCTAAACCGTTAGCACCTTCAAAGGTCTCGTAAGCGACAGCAGCGTAGAAGCCTTTCACTTCATAGGCTACTGACATGCTGTAAGATTCCTGGATATTGTCTACCGTAGCCCCAGAGTTGTTATGTGGCGTGTAGTGGAAATCAAATACGAAGTCACCAAATTTTGGTGAAGTATAGGCCACGCCGTTTCTGTAACGCTCGTCAAAGACGTTACCGATGTTAGCGTTGGTAGAGCCTGAAGTAGAAGTACGGGTCAGGTTACGGATATCACCTACGCGGTCACCGAACATATCAACTTTACCACGCACGTTTTTCAGTGGGGTGTCAAACTGACCGATACGTACAGTACCAAAACCGCCTTTTAAGCCGACGAAAGAATCGCGTGAAGCCCAGTTCCCTGAACCTTCGTCAAAACGGATATTCTGTTCAATTTGCATAAAGGCTTCTAAACCGCCATCCAGCTCATGCTTGGCACGGAAACCTAAACGGCTGGAGTTGCTTGATACGTTAGTACCGCTGTCTACACCGTTATCCAGTGAATCAACTGACAGGTGAGCGCGGCCATAGATCTGTACCGTGTTAGCCAGAGCTGGGGTCGCCATTACTGAACACAGTGCGGCGGCAACTAAACTTAATTTGATGGTTTTCATGGAACTCTCCTGATTAGCTTTTTATTGGTATGCTGAACACGGGACTTATTATCAGTAACAAAGATGTCAGTAATGTGGCTCTTGCATGAAGCTTTTATGACAAAGGCCGGATAACCGGCCTTTGGAGATAGCGAGATAAAACAAAAACTTAACCGTAACGACCGGTAATATAGTCTTCGGTTCTTTTCTGTGTCGGGTTGGTGAAGACGTCGTTGGTACCACCAATTTCAATCAGATTACCCAGGTGGAAGAACGCAGTACGGTCTGATACCCGCGCCGCCTGTTGCATATTGTGCGTCACAATCACGATAGTAAAGTTCTGCTTTAACTCGGTGATCAGCTCCTCGATAATGGAGGTCGCAATAGGATCCAGTGCTGAACATGGCTCATCCATTAAAATCACTTCCGGGCTGACCGCGATAGTACGCGCGATACATAGACGCTGCTGCTGACCGCCTGACAGACCGGTACCCGGTTGATTTAAACGATCTTTAACTTCATCCCATAAACCGGCGCGGCGCAGACTGGATTCAACCACATCATCCAGATCCGATTTTTTGCTGGCCAAACCATGTAACTTCGGGCCATAAGCAATATTTTCATAAATCGATTTCGGGAAAGGGTTAGGCTTTTGGAACACCATACCGACCTGAGCCCGCAGCTGCACCACATCCAGTGACGGCGCATAAATATCCTGGCCATCCAGTGCAATTTCTCCGGTTACCCGGCAGCTGTCGATGGTATCGTTCATCCGGTTTAAACAGCGTAAAAAGGTCGATTTACCACAGCCTGACGGGCCGATAAAGGCAATCACTTCATTCTCCACAATATCCATATCCACGCCGTGGATGGCCTGGTTGCTGCCGTAAAATACTTTGACATCACGGGCCGTCATTTTAATTTTTTGGCCGGCTTCATTAACTTTTGCAGTAGTCATACTTAATTCCTGTATTCAAAAACGGTTAGGCGGGCCAACTGTTACCAACGCACTTCAAAACGACGACGTAACCAGATTGCCAGACCATTTAAGGTCAGCATTAATCCCAGTAACACAATAATGGCGGCTGAGGTTCTGGCTTCAAAGAAATTCCGCAGCTCATTACCCTGCCATAAATAAATCTGTACCGGTAGCGCCGTAGACTGTTCCATCGCGCTGGACGGCACTGAAGCGACGAAGGATTTCATGCCAATTAGCAGTAAAGGTGCACTTTCACCCAGCGCCTGGGCGACACCGATAATGGCACCGGTGAGGATGCCTGGAATGGCCAGCGGTAACACATGGTGAAATACCGCCTGAGTTTTTGACGCCCCCAGGCCTAAAGCTGCCTGACGAATTGACGGCGGAATAGCTTTTAACGTCGAGCGGGTCGCAATAATCACCGTGGGTAAGGTCATCAAACTCAATACCAGGCCACCAACAAAGGGGGCTGACATCGGCAGATTAAACCAGCCGATAAAGATCGAGGCACCCAGTAAACCAAATACAATAGAAGGTACTGCAGCCAGGTTGTTAATATTCACTTCCACCAAATCGGTAAACTTATTTTTCGGTGCAAATTCTTCCAGATAAATCGCAGCTGCCACGCCCATTGGCACCGCCAGCAGGATCACTATCAGCATCATATACAGCGAGCCCATAAAGGCACCGGCCAGGCCGGCCGAGGCCAGTGAGCTGCGTGAATCAGGGTTCATAAACAGGGCCCAGCTAAAGCGATTCTGAATCACGCCTTCCGCTTTCAGACTTTCAACCCACTCCCGCATCTTTGGACTTAACTGCTGCTTCTCATCCGGTAAGCTGCGATCGATATTGCCTTTTAACCAGACATCAATATTGGCATCGGTTAATAAAAACAGCTTTTGGGTTTGCCCGATAATAGCGGGGTTAGCAATAACTCTATCCCGCAGCGCAAAACGCTCGCCTGAGGTCACAATACGCGCCAAATCCCGCCGATGCTGCGCGCCGTCCGGAATCACCTTTAGCAGGGCATCCTGAATTAAGCGGTTAAAATTGACCATCCCGACTTCAGAGCGCCAGGCCAGATGCCGTTGCTCAAAAGCCTGTGGCGATTCGCCGGCCTGCAGCACCGGTTGTTCACTGATCTTGACCACTGCCGGGTCAAAGTGGATCTCCAGCTCAATACCATGCTGCCAGAACGCCGGTAAGCCTTTAGAGAAGATATTGATAAAGAGTAAGGCGACTAACAGTAAGCTGATGCCTACCGCCGTCATACCGGCAAAACGAAATAGCTTTTCCTGACGGTGCCTTTTCTTTAATGAGCGCACTACCTGCTGCTGTACCGGGCTGGCGCTATAAGTTGAAGACGCAGAAGTCTGCACAGTTTTCATAAGCTATTACTCGTATTGTTCACGGTATTTACGGACGATCACCAAAGCGACGATATTCAGTAACAGGGTAATCACAAACAAGGTTAAACCGAGCGCAAAGGCCACTAATGATTGCGGGCTGGCAAAATCATTATCACCTGTTAACTGGTTCACAATGGTTACGGTTACCGTCGATACGGCTTCAAAGGGGTTCGCAGTTAACGACGGGCTGTTACCTGCCGCCAGCACTACTATCATAGTTTCACCAATGGCGCGGCTGGCTGCCAGTAATACGGCGCCAACGATCCCAGGCAATGCTGCAGGTAGTACTACCTTGCGGATAGTTTCGGACTTAGTCGCCCCCAAACCTAAGGAGCCGTCGCGCAGCGCTTTGGGTACCTGAGTAATAATGTCATCAGATAATGAGGAGATAAAAGGGATAATCATAATTCCCATTACCACACCGGCAGTCAGGGCAGAGGTAGCGCGGATGGTAAGTCCCAGCATCTGCCCCAAATCGGCTAAATAGGGCCCTACCACCACTAAAGCAAAGAAGCCATAGACAATGGTCGGGATACCGGCCAATACCTCGATAATAGGTTTTACGGTGTCACGCACCTTTTTCGGCGCATACTCGGCCATATAGATAGCCACCATTAAACCCAGTGGAATCGCCACTAATAACGCAATACCGGCGACCAGCATAGTGCCTGATAACAATGGTAATAAACCAAAGCTGCCCTGACTCCCGGTCAGGGAGCCGTCGGCAACACCAGCGGTGGAGAAACGCGGATTCCAGGTGGTACCAAAAAAGAAATCGCTGGGCTTAATAAAGCTAAAAAACTTCAGCGTTTCGCCAACCATCGACAGCACGATACCGATAGTGGTTAAAATTGCGATGGTTGAACAGATCAGTAAGGTCGCCATTAAGGCTTTCTCGACCTGATGCCGGGCGCGTAATGACGGCCGGATTTTCTGATAACTGACCAGCAAACCCAAAGCACCGATAATAAACATCAGCGCCGTTAGTAACAGCGTACTTTTTTGCTGCAGCGCGGTCAGATAATTAGCCGCACTAATCTCCCAATCCGCCGCTTCGCTTAATACCGCAAAGTTGGTGGCCAGATTGCTGATACGACGCAGTATTACCTGTGCCTGCTCACCGCTGTTCAGCACCTCAGCGGGTAAGGATGCCAACACCAGTTGCTGGATCACTGCCGGCGAAAACCAATTCCACAACAGCATCACAAACAACGGCGGTAGTACCGCCCAAAGCCCAACCATCATGCCGTAATGATGGGGCCGTGAGTGCAGGCTGGCACTATTCTGGCCACCAGCCAGTTTACGGCTGCGCTGCATGCCTAGCTGATAGGCTACCGCCAGCAATACCAGCAAAATAATTATAAGTGACAAGTTATTCATCAGTGCTCCGCTACTGATCGTCAGATAATCCACTGATACTAGCTTAAAGTATCAAGATTGCACTTTTATGACAAAGTGACGCAAACGAAAAAAGGCGCCCTAAGGCGCCTTAGCGTAATATCGGATATTACAGAGATTTTTTGCTGCGGATAGTTTGCAGAACTTCAGCACGCTCAGCATCAGCCAGTGGGATCAGACCTGCAGCTTCCAGTGGACTACCGAAGCCTGAAGTCGCTTCAGACACGTGGAACTCAGCATATTCCTGCAGACCTGGGATCACGCCGATATGCTGGCCTTTTACATAGAAAAACAGCGGGCGAGATACCGGGTAAGTACCCGCGATAATGTTATCGATAGTTGGTACGATACCGCTTACGGTAGCCACTTTAATACGGTCACGGTTGCTTTCATAGAAGCTTAAACCGAATACACCGACTGCATCTTTCTGGGCCTGTAAACGGGCCAGAGTTTCAGTGTAGTCACCAGCGATTTCAACTACACGGCCGTCAGTACGCATCGCTAAACAGAAGTTATTCTGGTCAGCAGATGGCATGGCTTTTACTTCTGGCAGCGTCTTACAACCGTCCAGAATCACTTTCTCTTCATATACTTCACGGGTACCGTGGTTTGAACCAGGGATAGCTAACAGAATTGCCTGATCTGGCAGTGACTTGTCGATTTGTGACCAGCGAGTGTATGGGTTAGCAACCATCTGGCCATTTTGTGGTACCTGAGCGGCCTGAGCCAGGAATACGTGCACCGGCTGCAGAGCAAAAGTACCGGCATCAATGCGTGACGCAAAGACGATACCATCGTAGCCGATCTTCACTTCGATAACTTCTGTCACACCATTGGCTTTACAGCTGTCCAGCTCGGCAGGACGGATAGCGCGTGATGAGTTAGCGATATCAATAGTGTTAGTGCCAACGCCCTGACAGAATTGACGTAAACCACCGCCAGAACCACCTGAACCAACAACCGGTGTTTTGAACTGAGCAAAGCTGTTACCAAACTCTTCAGCAGCGATAGAAGAGAACGGCAGTACAGTTGATGAACCGGCGATTTGAATAGTATCGCGGGTAGCTTGCGCCTGAGCGGCAAAGCTCAGTGATACGGCAGTGGCCAGAACCAGTTTAGTTAAGTTTTTGATTTTCATTTAATCATTCCTCAAAGTGGACGTTTTAATTTGTACCGGCTTAGTCTGCTTGCTTTTTATTTCAGCAATATGACAATAGAAAATTTTTTCTTAGTTAGTGCGAAATTGTTGCCAGCCACGCTCTAACTCTGCCGCCAGCGCGGTGAGTTCTTCAGCAGCCTGCGACGACTGACTGGCGCCCTGATGCAATTGCTGGCTGGCCTGATGCATGGCCGCAATACCTGACACAAAGCGGCCGGCCGTTTGCTGCTGCTCATTACCTGCCAGACTAATTTGCTGATTAATATCACTGAGTGTAGCAACCTCAGCTGCCAACTGCCGGAATTGCTGCTCGGTTGCCCTGGCCTGCTCGACACTGTCTTTCGCTTGTACATCGGCCTGGGCAATGCTGGAGCAAGCACTATCCGCTTGTTGTTGCAGGGTGCTAATCATCTGCCGGATCGACTCAGTGGCCTGCTTGGTATTGGCGGAAAGGGTACGTACTTCATCGGCAACCACTGAGAAGCCGCGACCGGCCTCACCGGCGCGTGCCGCCTCAATGGCCGCATTTAACGCCAGTAAGTTGGTTTGCTCCGAGATCTTGCCGATAACTTCCAGCACACCGGAGATCTTGCCGGAGTCTTGCTGTAATTGTTGCATCAGCCTGGCGGCGGCTGCCATTTGCTGCGCCAACTGTTCGGCGCTGTGCATACTCTTCTGGCTTACCTGCTGGCCCTGCTGACACAGAGCGCTGGCATTCTGACTGACCTGATTGGCCGAGCCGGTATGGCTGGCCACCCGATCCAGTGCTTGCATCATCTCACTGACCGCGTCAGATAATTGATCCGCTAACCGGGCTTGGTCCGCAGCACCATTATTCACCTGGTCGCTAATGCCGGACACCTGCGTCGCCTGACTACTCAGCTCCCGCGCACTGCCACCTAGTTGTTGCAGCAGGCCAGCAAAACGCTGCAGCATTAAATTCAGCGCCCGGGCCGCTTCGGCAATCTCATCACGACCGCGTTCATCGGCACGTAAGGTTAAATCGGCTTGCTGTTCCAGTTGTAACAACAGATCACGCAGCCGGGTCAGCGGCTTATTCACCGCGCGGCGGGTTTGCCAAATCAGCAATAACACAAAGGCGGTCAGCAAGGCGCCGCCAACCAGATACATCAACAGCATCTGCCCGGTTAGCTGCTCAGAGGCATCCCGCACCTCAGCCGCAGCATCGATTTGCTGCTGAATAAACTGCTCAGCCAGAGTAGCAAAAGGGGCAATCTGCTGTTTAAATTCGTTATTAATGCTGGAATCATTCAAAATTTTGATTAGCAGCGCATCGTCACCGACAAAACCTATCCAATCCTGATAGTGTTTAACGGCTTTGGCAAAGGCCGCGTCCAGCGCGGCAAAAGCCTCTTCATCCGCCGGCGATTTTATCGTACGCTGCTCACTAAAACCTTGCCATTGCGTCGCAGCTACAGCCAGTAGCGCCTGCACGCTGCTACGGGTCGCCTCGGCCGAAGACCAGCCGGATTTATATTGCTGCACCTCGCTAAACGCCTGCTGTTGCAGAATTTTTTGACTTTGCATAACACCAGACAGGATCGCCAGGTGTTCATGATACAGGCGGTTAAACAGCTGGTCCTTGCCGTTAGCGGCCTGAAAAGATGCCACCAAAACCAGCAGCAACAAACCCAGGGGTACCAGTCCCAACACCAGCACCCGGCTGGCGATGGTAGAGAAATTAAACATAGTGAGGACCTGCATCGGAGTGAAACTGGCGGCAACTTAACAGCTAAGTGTGTCTTTTTTATGACAGCAGCAATCCTTACGCAGGGATCCACGGCAGTAAGCGTAAAGTATATACTTGCTGCTACGCCTGCCTGACCGTCAAAACTTCAGGCAATTAACCAAGGATTTCCTATGCATAAACCCATTATCGTCATCACCGGTGCCGCGCAGCGTGTCGGCCTGACACTGGCGTTAGACCTACAACAGGCCGGTTATCAGGTGGTGGCCAGCTACCGTAGTGAGCGACCGGGGCTGGCACAACTTAAAGCCGCCGGCGTGCTCACCTATCAATGCGATCTGACCGATCTAAATAGCCTGGCGGATTTTATCAGCCAGCTGCAGCAGCTTGGTCCACTGCGGGCGCTGATCCATAATGCCTCGGACTGGCGCAAGGATCCGCCGGCAACTGCAGACTCCTTGTTGGCGCAACTGCAAGCAGAAGCAGAAAGCTTTGATTATTTGCAGCAAATTCATGCCCGTACGCCCTACTTGCTTAATCGTGCGCTGCAGCCACAACTGCAGCTCAGTGAGCAGGCCGATATTATTCAGCTGAGTGATTTTGTGGCCTGTGTTGGCAGTAGCAAACATATTGCCTATGCAGCGTCCAAAGCCGCGCTAGAGAACCTGACCCTGTCTTTTGCCCGGCAATTTGCACCAAAGATTAAAGTTAATACCATAGCGCCGGCGCTACTGATGTTTAATGCCGGTGATGCCGAGGAGTATAAACAGCAGGCTTTGCAAAAGTCGTTGTTACAGTGTGAACCTGGGGCACAGGAAGTGGTAACAGCAGTACGCTATATTCTGGACAGCCGCTATCTGACCGGACGGGTACTGGCGCTGGATGGCGGTCGGCATTTAAATTTACCCTGAGTTTCGCGTAAACCCCAACGCAACACTGAAGTTTAGACGCGGCGTACACAAAAACGCCGGCAGCAGGCCGGCGTTTATCCTCAAGGCGTTAGCTTAAACCTTTTTCACCCAGGCAGCACACCAGCCTTCTGAGGCGACTAATTTGCCTGGGAAAATGGCGCAAGGCCGCCATTCCTGGCCGTCCTCACCCTGGATCAGGTTACAGTTACTGCATTTCTGACCTTCCACTTCCGACTTGTGGGTATAGCGCATGGCTGCCGCTAAAGGGTCATCCAGCTTTAATTGCTCAGCGGCAAAGGCCCTTAGCGTGACACCACCCAGTGTCATACCAATGACGGTACCGGCTGAGATTTTGAAAAAGTTACGACGGTTAATATTATTCATTCGAACACTCCTGCATTGTAGTAAGGGCCGCTGGCCGTTGCCGGCTAACGCTGGTCTGCCCTGATTATCATACTGAGGATCCGTCTTTGCGGATTTGATAAGTATCAACTTAAGTTCGGCTTTTTAACCATAACAGCTATAGCGATACCCGGTGTAGGGTAGCAGACAATGGCCCGGGCTGCGACCAGGCGGGACAGCTACGCGGCAGAAAGATTGCCAGCTGTGGCCTTTTTACGGCACACTAGCAACACCCCAGCGCCTGAACTCGCTCTGGCGCCCACTTCTGACTTATAAGAATAATATATGCAAGTAACCACTGTTTTGATCACCAACGATGCCGTCGTTCTTGGCCTGCTGGCGCTGATCCTGGGGCTGGTGTTTTATACCAGCCACAGTGCTAACCGCTACTGTAAAGCTTTTTACCGTTATGTCCCTGCCCTGCTGCTTTGCTACTTTATTCCGTCACTGCTAAACAGCTTTGGCATTATTGATGGGGAAGGCTCGGCCCTGTACAAGATGGCATCGCGCTATTTATTACCGGCCAGTCTGGTATTGCTGACGCTGAGTGTCGACTTTAAAGCCATTATTGGCCTTGGCCCGAAAGCGCTGATTATGTTTCTTACCGGCACCCTGGGGATTATTATTGGCGGTCCACTGGCACTTTTGATGCTGGGTAGCCTGTACCCGGAAGCACTGGGCGGTGATATCTGGCGTGGCATGAGTACCATCGCCGGTAGCTGGATTGGTGGTGGCGCCAATCAGGCCGCGATGAAAGAAGTGTTTGAAGTTGATGGCAGCATTTTCTCGGTGATGATTACCGTGGATGTCATAGTGGCTAATGTCTGGATGGCAGTGTTGTTACTGATGGCCAGTCGCGCCAGCTATTTCGACCAGAAAACCGGTGCCGACACCAGTGCTATTCGTCATCTACAACAGAAGATCGAGAATTATCAGGCTCAGCATGCGCGCATTCCGACCATGCATGATCTGATGCTGATCTTTGCCGTCGCCTTTGGCGTGACCGGTTTTTCACATTTAATTGCCGATATCGTTGCGCCCTGGATTGGCCGCGAAGCACCGGTGCTGGCAGACTATAGCCTGGCCAGTACCTTCTTCTGGCTGGTGGTGGTAGCCACCACCGTTGGCCTGATCCTGTCCGCAACCCGCGTCAGACGTTTAGAAGCCGTTGGCGCCTCCAAGGTCGGCAGTGCTTTTTTGTATATCCTGGTAGCGACTATCGGTATGCATATGGATGTGACCGCCATTTTAGACTATCCCCTGATGTTTGTAGTCGGTATCGTCTGGATGGCCTTTCATGCCGGCCTGATGTTACTGGTGGCGAAATTGATTAAGGCGCCGCTGTTTTATATGGCGGTAGGTAGCCAGGCGAATGTCGGTGGCGCCGCGTCGGCACCGGTGGTCGCTGCCGCCTTTCATCCATCTTTGGCGCCGGTGGGCGTACTATTGGCGATCCTCGGTTATGGCCTGGGTACCTATGGCGCCTATCTGTGTGGCCTGTTACTGCGGATGGTGGCACCTTAAAGCCTTGTTGCTAGCGCCGATAAAACAAAGCCCCGCTTAAGCCTGTCTCTTATACACAAATCCC
>NZ_LZEJ01000060.1:0-10524 GCF_001704375.1 Alishewanella sp. HH-ZS
CTACTATTTGGAACAATTATTTAGTGCACTGGCAACAACAGTATTAGTTGCTCACTTTGTTGCAGAAATTCGAATAACGTCAGGCAAAAGCGCTCAGCAAGGTGTAATCAACGCTATCAGGCGCCATGAACTTTGATTACACTAGCCACTGCTATTTTTACCGCAGTTTTAAGGATAACGGACAGATGTCTGAGTTGTTTCCTATAACCAATCCGGTTGTTGTGTTTGCGATTGTTGCCAGCCTGATCCTGATCTGCCCTATTCTGCTCGCGCGCTACCGCTTACCCGGTATGCTGGGTTTACTCTTCGCCGGCGCCCTGCTTGGCCCCAATGCGCTCAATGTGCTGGCGCGGGACCAATCCTTTGTGCTCTTTGGCACCGTAGGCTTGCTGTATATTATGTTTATTGCTGCACTTGAAATTGATATGCAGCAATTAAAACGCTCCAAATCGCATACCTTGCTGTTTGGTCTATTCACCTTTGCCATCCCGCAGGCAACCGGTACTGCTATTGGCTTATTGCTTGGCTTTGACTGGCTGGCGGCGATACTGCTGGCCAGTATGTTCGCCTCTCATACGTTGCTGGCTTACCCTATTGCCAGCCGCTTAGGTATTAGCCGCAACCCTGCCGTAACGACTGCCGTAGGCGGCACTATTATTACCGACACGCTCGCCTTGTTGGTGCTGGCGGTGATTGCAACCATGGCCAAAGGCGAGCTTAGCGAGCATTACTGGCTGCAACTTGGCATCAGTTTAAGCCTGTATATCCTGCTTATTTTAGTGTTATTACCCAGGCTGGCGCGCTGGTTTTTTCGCAGTGTCGGCGGTGATGGTGTGGCGGAGTTTGTGTTTGTACTTGCCACGGTGTTTATTTGCGCCAGCTTCTCACATCTGGCCGGCGCTGAGCCGATTATCGGTGCCTTTTTAGCAGGATTAGCCCTTAACCGCATTATTCCGCATAACAGCACCCTGATGAACCGGCTGCAATTTACCGGTGAAGCCATTTTTATCCCATTCTTTTTATTATCTGTCGGTATGCTGCTGGATGTCGGGATTTTCTTCGCCAGCCTTAGAGCTTGGGTAATAGCCTTTGCTATGGTGGCCACGGTGATCTTAACCAAATGGGCCGCCGCTGAGCTGTGCCGGCTATTTTTGGGCTATAGCAAACCGCAAGCCCGGGTAGTGTTTGGCTTAAGCGTGGCCCAGGCCGCCGCCACACTGGCCGCAACCATGGTCGGCTATGAAATTGGCTTGTTTGATGAAGCGGTGGTAAACGGCGCCATTCTTATGATTTTGGTTACCTGCTTTTTGGCGCCCTGGCTGGTTGACCGCTACGGCCGGAAAATTGCGCTTAGCAGCCAACAGCAGCCCGAGGAAAGCATGGCTGAGCAACGGATTATGGTAGCACTGGCACCACAGCAACAGATGGAGCCCTTTTTACAGTTGGCGAAATGGCTGCGCGCGCCGGGCGCCCGTCAACCTGTGTACGCGATGACAGTGGTAGAAGAGCAGCGTGACCACAGCCTGCCGTTACAGCAAGCTGCCAGTCGACTGGAGCAGGCGGTCAGTTATCTGGCTGCCGCCAGTATTCCGGCTCAGGCCAAAACCCGGCTGGATCTGAATATCAGTGATGGTATTTTGCGTAGCCGCCGGGAACTGAATGCGACTGAAGTTATTGTGGGCTGGAGCGAACACAGCAGTACCGCCGAGCTGCTATTTGGCTCAATGTTAAGCCGCTTGCTGGCCGATCCGGGTTATACACTGCTGGTGAAGCGTCAGCTGTCACCACTACAACACGGTCAACGCTTATTCTGGCTTATTCCACCGAATGCAGAAAAAGAGGCCGGCTTTGCTGAAGCACGCGAGTTGGTGCAACGTCTGGCGCAACAGTTAAGTCTGACGGTACAGCTCTGTTGTCAGGATAACCAGGTCGCGGCTATCAAAGCCGCGCTGAATAAAGCCAATATCAGTGGTTACATTACCGCGCCGCAGTATCAGTTGTTACCCGATCAGCTGCATAAGCTGGCACCGACAGGTGACTTACTGGTGCTCTACGGCGTGCGTCAGGGTGGTCTGGCCTGGGATGCTGATCTGCCCCGTTTACAGCAAAGGCTGAGTCAGGCACTGCCGCACACTAATTTGCTGGTGATTTATCCGGCCGAACGGCAAGATCCCATCGTGACTGCCACCGTCGCTATCGCCTAGCCTGTCAGCAAAATATAGCGGGCTTTGCCAGCCCGCTTAGATCCCTTCCCCTAAAAACACCTTGCTATAACGTGGCAGGATCCAGGCTTGTTCGCCCTGCTTCAGGTTTAGTTGCTTAAACTGCTCTTTCGGCAGTTCAACGTGAATCAGCTGTTGATCGGATTCAGCCAGCACTTCCAAACGCACTGACGGACCAACAATGGTCACCAGATCCAGTTTTACTTTAATGGCATCGGGCTGTGGCAGGTTAAAGACATCAATTTCATGCGGCCGCACATAGGCCAGGCCGTCTTGCTCTTCGCTGTTGGTATATTCCGGTGACGGCACCCTTAACTGTCCGATACTGCTCTGGCCTTGTTTTACCCGGGCATGAAACAGATTTACATTACCTAAAAACTCATACACAAAGGGATTGGCCGGGTTGTCATACACTTGCTCCGGCGTACCTTCCTGCTCGATGCGGCCTTTGTTCATCACCACGATACGATCGGCCACTTCCAGCGCTTCTTCCTGATCGTGGGTAACAAAGACACTGGTGACATGAATTTCATCATGCAAGCGGCGCAACCAACGGCGCAGCTCAGCACGCACCTTGGCATCCAGCGCACCGAACGGTTCATCCAACAATAACATTTTCGGTTCAACTGCCAGAGCCCGGGCCAGCGCAATTCGCTGCCGTTGTCCGCCCGACAGCTGTGACGGATAACGATCGGCTGTCCAGCCCAGCTGCACTAACTCCAGCAGATTGTTCACTTTTTTGGCGATCTCCGCCTTCGAGGGGCGGAATTTTTTTGGTTTAACCGTTAAGCCGTACGCCACGTTTTCAAACACCGTCATATGCTTAAACAACGCATAGTGCTGAAACACAAAACCGACACCGCGCTCGGAGACATGCTGACCGGTAATATCTTCGCTATTAAAGCGGATAATGCCGCTGTCGGCCTGCTCAAGCCCGGCAATAATCCGCAGTAAGGTGGTTTTACCCGAGCCGGATGGCCCCAGTAAAGCGGTAAGCTCACCGGTTTTAATATTTAAATTAACATTATCCAGCGCCACAAAATTGCCAAAGCTTTTCCGAACCTGCTCAATACAAATGCTCATCACTGTCCTCTTTGCTTAAGCAAAGCTGCGTTATTTTTCATCAAAAATCTAATCTGGATCATAGCAATGCTTATGGATAACTTTAAAATCACATTTTCAATGCTGATATAGCCAAAAGGAATATATGGTTCCATACTACTGTTATAAGTTATTCCTAAATTACTAACCAGCTTGCTTTGCACTACTGCAAAAGAGTATTACAGTATTATGACTAAGGCGGAGTTCCTTAATCACAACCTCAATCCGGGAAATTCAGATGAAACTATTTAACTATTCTTTACTGGCCGCATCCTTACTGGCTGTGGGCTCTGTACAAGCCAATAATGTCGAAATCTATGGTTTAGCACATCTCTCGCTGGACCGTTTGGATAATGGCGTCGACAGCGGCACCAACGTTTCCAGTAACGCCAGCCGATTGGGGTTTCGTGCCAGCACCAAACTGGAAGGCGGTTTAGAAGCCTTTGTGCAGCTGGAGCAGACCATTCGTATCGATGAGGGTGCAGGTAGCTTTGCCGATCGCGATTCTTTTGTCGGCCTGCGTGGCGATTTTGGTACGGTAAAAATTGGGCAGTTCGATACGCCGCTAAAAGTCTTGCGCGGCAAGGTCGATCAGTTTGGCGATCGGGTGGGTGATATCCGTAACGTCGGCCGGGTCAGTGGCGGCGCCATTGGTAATGTGTTTGATGAGCGCTTTAAAAATGGTGTGGCCTATCAAAGCCCGACAGTCAATAACCTGACTTTTGCCTTTCACTATACGCCGCATAACAATACCGGCGCTACTGTAGATAACCTGCGCGAGTCTTACAGCAGCTCCATTACCTATGAGCAAAAAGGCATTTATTTAGCTGCGGCCTTTGAGCGTTTTGAAGGCACCGATGGTTTAAACCCGCAGGCGATCCGCCTGGGTGCTTACTATGATGTTACGGATGCTATCCGCCTAACGACGCTATGGCAAAGCGCTAAGGATATTCCGGGTGGCGATCGTCATCTTTACGGCGTGGGCGCTAGCTATAAGCAAGGTAACTATGTCTGGCGCGGCCAGGTTTATCAAACTGACGACAACGATACGGCCGACAGCGGCGCAACGTTATTTGCGGTGGGTGTAGACCGTAATTTCGGCCGCGAGCTGGTGCTTTATGCCGTTTACGGTATCACCAGTAATGATGACAATGCCGCCTTCCGTATCTCCGCCGGCGGCCGTGGCACCCAGTTGCCGGCAATCGCCGGTGAAGATAGCACTGGCTTATCGCTGGGGATTATCTACCGCTTCTAAGCATTTTAGGCTATGCCACCGGCTGGCAGCTGTAAACAATATCTACACCTGCGCAGACGTGGATAAACGCTGCTCAGGTGTACCTTAAGCTATTGATAGTCCTGCCTTTGAGTCGTCTTTTGCTACAACATGTTAATCGGAACTTTCAGATAAACCTGGCCATTATCTTCTTTTGGTGGTAACTGCCCGGCCCGGATATTGACCTGAATCGAGGGCAAAATCAGCCGCGGCATTGCCAGGGTTTTATCACGGGCTTCGCGTTTTTGCACAAAGGCCTCCTCTGATACATCATGATTTACATGAATATTATGCTCAAGTTGCTCGGCAACCGAGGTTTTGTATTCATGCCCCCGACCTTGGGTTGGATAATCATGGCAGATATAGATTTCAGTTTCAGCTGGCAAAGACAGCAATTTTTTGATCGACTGGTACAACGTTTTAGCACTGCCACCCGGGAAATCGCAACGCGCTGTGCCGACATCCGGCATAAATAAGGTATCGCCGACAAAGGCCATTTTGCCATTCACGATATAAGCCAGATCCGCTGGCGTATGGCCAGGGGTCTGCATTACCTTGATCGATAAACTGCCAACTTTGAGCTCTTCACCATCTTTAAATAAGCGATCAAATTGGGCGCCATTAGGCAGAAACTCTTTTTCTAAGTTGAAAATCTGCTTAAAAATTCCTTGTACTTGCTGAATATGTTCACCAATACCAATTTTGGCGCCAAGTTTTTCTTTAAAAAATGGTGCAGCAGAGAGGTGATCGGCATGGGCATGCGTTTCCAGTACCCATTCCACCTTAAAAGCTTCCTGCTCGACATAAGCCAGAATGTCTTCTGCACTTTTGGTCGAGGTACGGCCCGATTTGTAATCAAAATCCAGTACCGGATCGATAATCACCGCCAAACCCGACGTTAAATCCGCCACGACATAGCTAAAGGTTTCACTGTCGCTATCTAAAAAGGCTTTAACCTGTACTAAAGGATCCATAACCCCTCCTAAGAAGTGAAAGCAAGAGCTGCGGCGCAGCTCTTGGTAGCATCAGACGGTTTTACAGCGATTTTTTGCTGAAATACCAGTCGGTATATTGGTAACCTTGATCCTTACGGATTTCGGCATCCGCCATTGTTGCTGGTGGTGGTACGATAACATCTTCACCTGGCTGCCAGTTTTCCGGTGTCGCCACTTTATGTTCATCACTGGTTTGCAGCGCTTTTAATACCCGCAAGAACTCGTCGATGCTGCGGCCATTACTCATTGGGTAGTAAACCATCGCCCTTAAAATACCGTTTGGGTCGATAATAAAAGTAGCACGTACCGCAGCGGTATCGCTGGCACCCGGCTGGATCATGCCGTAGGCTTTTGCCACTTCCATCGATAAGTCGGCAATGATCGGGATCTGCTGGATAAGTTTTATTACCTGCCACAAGGAGGCGCTTATACCGCACAGGGGATGACGATGTCATTGAATGGTATTCCTTTTGGCGTGCGGATCCCTGGTATGGGACGATCCATCTATGCCGGATTTAACTATCAGTTTTAATTGTCACGCGGGTACGCATTCAGCAAAGAAGCTGTAACAGTCTGCATGATAGTAAGACTGTTACAGCAGCTGGAAACGCAATATATCCTATATAAACAACTTATTAGGGTAACGAAAAGGCTACTGCCCCTGCCCCAGTGCGAAACCGCGCTCACCGTTAAAACTATACAGGTTCTCGGTTTTCATCACATCCAGCCCGGCCTGGGTTAATGTTTGCAGCAGTTGCACAATATCCTGCTGTTTAACCTCCTGTGGCAGTTGCGTAAGTTGTGTCGATTGGGCCGGCATAAAACGGCAGCGCCAGTGGTCGGTACAGAAGGTTTCCGGAAAGCCTTCCGGCCATACTTTAACGCCACGATTAGTGATCATCTGTAGATGCAAGATACCTTTAGTCAGTGCCAGTAAACGACTGGCCAGCTGCTCCGGTGTAAAGTTACGTTCATGCAAAAAGATGTCGACACCCAATAGTACCTTATGCGCTGGTGTCGCCCGCTTATACAGGCTCTTTACTGCCGGCTGACGCGGTTGACTCTGATACTGCACCGGCGTAAAGCGCTGCGGCAAGCGCCCCAGCCGGGCAATGACGGCCTCTGCAAAGCCTGCTGTGCTAACCACTTGCTGGCTTTGCTCACCCTGCAGATCGGCGGTATGGATCCCCTCTTCCAGGGTTGCCAGCCAGGCATTATGCACGCGCGCTGCCACCTCGGCCTGACCGATATGCACCAGCATCATTACCGCTGCCAGTAATAAGCCACTGGGGTTTGCCACGCCCTGCCCGGCGATATCCGGCGCACTGCCATGAATAGCTTCAAACA
Organism: Alishewanella sp. HH-ZS; assembly: GCF_001704375.1. NCBI lineage: Bacteria > Pseudomonadati > Pseudomonadota > Gammaproteobacteria > Alteromonadales > Alteromonadaceae > Alishewanella > Alishewanella sp. HH-ZS. Next base: position 6,939 of record NZ_LZEJ01000060.1, read on the forward strand.
TGGCAATTTGTTCACCAATATTGGCGCTGGGGGCCAGGCCGACACTGCCGGTCATCTCGGCTGCGATATCACTTAAAATATCGCCATATAAATTGGGCGTCACGATCACATCAAAACGTTGCGGCTGGGTCGCCAAGCGGGCTGCGCCGATATCAATAATATAGCGTTCGGTCGCAATATCAGGATACTCTGCGGCTATCTCCTGAAACACCTTATAAAACAGGCCATCTGTCATCTTCATAATATTATCTTTGACCATGCAGGTGACTTTTTTCCGGCCATGGCTGCGGGCATAGTCAAAGGCATAGCGTACAATTTTTTCACAGCCCGGGCGGCTAATCAGCTTCAGGCACTGAAAAACTTCATCAGATTGACGATGTTCTATACCCGCGTACAGATCTTCTTCATTCTCCCGCACTATGACGATGTCCAACTTAGGATGCAGGGTTGCGACAAAGGGGGCATAACTGACACAGGGCCTTACATTAGCGTACAAACCCAGGGTTTTACGGATGGTCACATTAAGGCTTTTGTAGCCATCGCCGGCTGGCGTTGTCACAGGCCCTTTTAGAAAGACTTTGGTGCGGCGCAACGATTCCCAGGCATCTGGCGCGATTCCTGAACTGTGACCAGATAGATAAAGCTTCTCACCAATATCAATATATTCAGGGGCAATTCTGGCGCCGGCAGCGGCCAAAATATCCAGCGTGGCCCGGGTGATTTCTGGCCCTATCCCATCGCCCAGTGCGACGGTTACCGCTACCTTTTCGCACTGCTCTGTTGCCTCTGAGTTTAGGTGTTGCTTAGCTTGCATCTGAACTACTCCGACTGTGGTTGCTATGCCGGCACTGTAGAGCAGTTAAATCATTAAGAAAAATATTTAGTTTTAATCTTATCCATAGCTTAAAATCTATATATCAGCCAACCAGAGCCAACTTAGCGATGCCAGCCAGTACCCTCGCCCGTTTTCAACGTATTACGCCGCAACAACTGCGCGCCTTTGAAGCCAGTGCCCGCTTGTTATCGGTAACCCAGGCTGCGCGTGAGCTCTTTGTCAGTCAGCCTACGGTGTCAGTACAACTGAAAGAGCTGGCAGAAACCCTGGGCGAGTCCTTATTTGAGCAAAGTGGCCGTCAGATCCGCTTAACGCAGGCCGGCGAACTGCTGTATCAAACGGTACGCGAGCTTGCTGGCTGCTGGCAGCGGCTGGAATCAGAGCTGGCGGCAATTCATGGTTTGGTGCGCGGCAAGCTAAAAATTGCCGCGGTCACCACAGCCGAATACTTTGTCCCGGATTTGCTGGGGCCTTTCGCGCGTGCCTATCCAGGTATTGAAATTGAGCTCAGTGTCGAAAACCGCGATCGTATTGTGCAGCGACTAAGCCAGGGGCTGGACGATCTGACGGTAATGATGCTACCGCCAGCCGAGCTGGATTTGGACAGCCAGGCCTTTCAAACCAACAACTTGATTGTTATAGCCCCGGCGAACCATCCGCTAAGCAATAAAAAGTTGCGCCTAAACGAACTTAGCAGCGAACGCTGGTTAATGCGGGAAGCCGGTAGCGGCACCCGTAAAGTTACGGAGCAATTTTTTGCCGAGCAACAGTTTCAGCCGAATATTATGATGAGCCTGGGCAGTAACGAGGCGATTAAACATGCGGTCGCAGCCGGGCTTGGTATTGCGGTGCTGTCCGATTTGGCCGTCAATCAACCGGCCTGGTCAAATACCACTAATGGACTAACAACACTGGATGTCGCCGACTTTCCAATAGTCCGACAATGGTACCTAGTCTGGCGCCGGGATACCCCGCAAAGCGCGACGGCGCGTGGATTTATTGCTTATTTACAACAGCAGGCATCGGGCTGAATGTACTAGCGCTGGCGAAAAGTTCAGCGCCGTGCTAGAGTGCGCGCGATCCGGTTCCGGCTCAATTCAACCCCAATCCCAACACCATTCAGGTACCCAAAAACTATGTTCACTTATGTCGTAAACAAGTGCGCAGCCGTGCGCCTAAGCTTGTTGTTATTAGCGGCGTTATTACTAAGCGCCTGCGTCGCGCCAGCCTTGTTACTGTCACCACAGGGCCAGTTGATGTGGGCCATTATGAAGCCAATGGTTGGCCTCGATCCCAAGGAAGTGAATTTATTTGAGCAACCGCTGATTAAAAAGCGGCTGGAACCCTTACTGGGCGAGCATTACCAAACGGCAGTATCTTTGCTGAACACGGCAGATGAGATCAAACAGCAAGGGCCGCTGTTTTATGTTGCGTCCAACTATACGCCGATACCGCAGCTGGCTGAAAAAGCGGGCTTTGTCTGGAATGCCGAAACCAACCAGATGGCGGTATTAATCAGTAAAGGCGGTGTTACAGAGATTTTCGCCGAAGCGGTAGAGAAAAAGGCTAAGGCCGTGCTGCCAGTGTGGCCGGATGAGCTGGTAGATTACGCCAAAATGGCCAGTAATCCGGAACAGTTACTGCAACAGCAACTGGAACAGCAAAAACAACAATTACTTGAACAGCCGCAACAACAGCTGCAGCAAGCTATTGAGGCACAAAAACAGCAGCTAATTGACGCGCCTAAACAACAACTTAAGCAAGCGATAGATGCGCAAAAGCAGCAATTAATTGAAGCGCCCAAGCAGCAACTTGAGCAAGCCATTGATGCGCAAAAGCAGCAATTAATTGAAGCGCCCAAGCAGCAACTTGAGCGAGCCATTGATGCGCAAAAACAGCAGCTAATTGATGCACCCAAGCAGCAACTTGAGCAAGCCATTGATGCGCAAAAACAGCAGCTAATTGATGCACCCAAGCAACAGCTGCAGCAGGCTATCGAAGCACAGCTGCAACCGTTAAGCGAGCAGCCGGAGCCGCAGCTGAAAAAGCTGGCAGCACCAGTACCAAAACAGGATTAAAGGGCTTTTTGCATAAAAACGCTAAGCGGGTCCGGTTGATAATCGGCAAAGGGCCCGCACTGCAGATAGCCATGCTGCTGATACAGCTGCCGCGCCGGCGCAAAATAAGGTTCGGCGCCGGTTTCCAGATACAAGGCAGTTACGCCTTCGGCTTTGGCGAACTGCTCTAAGTGTGCCAGTAGCGCCTTCGCCACCCCTTTACCGCGGGCAACACGAGCAGTACGCATCGACTTAATTTCTGCCATAGCGGCAGCATGCCGCTTCAGTGCAATACACCCCAGCAACTGTCCGTCCTGCCACGCACTCCAGAACACAATATCCGGCGCTTTTAACCGTTCCAGATCCAGAGCATGCACGCTTTCCGGTGGTGAGGTCGCATACATATCAGCCAGATGTTCACTCAGCAGATCCTTAATCGCCTGGCTGGTCAGCGGATCGCGGATAATGGTCAGCATAGTTTTGTTTTCCCTATATTTAATAAATTCTTACCTATAACCAACAAAAAACCACAACACGTACCTGTTTTCAGGCTTAGTTTTTCCGATCAGTTATGCCATAGTAGAACGAAAGTAGTAGTGGACACCTGAGGTATCCCCAGAAATTTTGTAGTTAAAATAAAAATTTAGGTGATTAGGGAACATTCATGGCGGTTCCCGATCTGATTATTCGCCAA
>NZ_LZEJ01000061.1:0-10133 GCF_001704375.1 Alishewanella sp. HH-ZS
GGCTGACTTGTGATCAAGAGACAGAGTATAAAACCGGGGTTGCTATACAGAAGCTTACTTTAAGCCAAATTAATACCGGGTGTTACAGACTAAATCTAAAACCGAAATAAGCTGTACGCTCAGGTGCAGGCTCAATACCATCAGTTCTCACGCGGCTGTAGTAGTTTTCATCTAACAGATTGTTAATACCAGCGTACAGAGACCACTGTGCCGATAACTCATACTCACCAGTTAAATCCACCACCTGATAGGATGGTATCTTGGCATCAATAGTTGCCGTACCTGTACCACGAGGCAGATTGGAATCTTGCCAGTACTGATCACCAACCAGCGTCAGGCTGAGCGCAGCAGTCAAGCCATTACTTGCATAGTTAAGCCCGGTACGTACCAGGTAATCTGGTGCAAAAGAGACTTTATTACCTACCAGACTAGCGTTTGTACTACTTGTTATTTCTGTATCTAACCAAGAGCCGTTCGCGAAGGCAGTTAGATTATGACCAGGCGATAATGCAAAAGCATACTGCAGACTTAGCTCAACACCTTGATGACGTGAATCACCACTGTTTACCCGCTCAATATCGGTGATATTAACTTGAATTTGCTCAATTTTGTCTTTGAAATCAATACGGAACACACTGACATCAAAAGCAAATTGCTCGGTAACTTGGCTACGATAGCCTAATTCGTAGTTCATCGCTTTCGATACTGAAGGATCATTAGAACCTGCCAACTCAGACGTTGGATTGATTAAATCATCAAAGCGTTGTGGCCGGTAAGATTCTGAAATATTGGCATAGACTTCAGCAGTATCAGACAGCTTCAAACCTGCGCCTAAACCAAATAACAGCTCATTAAAGGTCCGATCCAAATCAATGGCATCACGGTTTAAACTGGCGCTTTTCACCACTTCAACCATATCATAATTCAGACGCTCATAGCGTACCGCCGGTACTAAGCTAATGTTGCCAAAGCGGAACAGGTTTTCGACAAACAGTGCGGTATAGGTGGTAACACGATCTTGCTCAAAACGAAGGTCAGCGGCATTTTGAGCGTCAGAGGTCAAATCACTATTGCGGTGCTGCGTACGAGGACTGTCACCACTAAAGCCAGATGTACCTGCAGTTAAAATATTATTTTCACCCCAGGCTAAGCTATAACGCAGATCGTAACCTAGGTTACGGAATTGCTGCTCGTCAACCGTTGTCGAAGAAGGTGGATTTGCAGGCGGAACAAAGGCGCCTGAACGACGGCTAAAACGATCCATCGCTAGATACCAGATTTTTCCGTTAAGGCTGGACGCTGCATCTAACTGCTGCTCGTAAGTTAAGCTTGCTAGCGTTTGGTCAATTTTAACACGGTTAAACGGTGTTTTAACCAGATCACGGTTGTTCGCAAATTCAGCCGAGGTTAAACGGCCGGCTTCACCCGAGTCAGAGCTATACACATCTAAATTAGCTCCGATTTTGATATCTTTGAAACCTTCGTAACTGAGTCCTAAGTAGCCAGAGCTAACATCAAAATCTTCGTTATTACGTGGGCCATCGGCACGACGATGATCAAATGAGGCCATAAAACCGGTATTGCCTTGTGACCAACGCGCTTCATTATAGGTGCTGTACATAGCATCGCTACCCACAGCATGCTCAGTCACTATGCGGGTTTCTGCTTGTGCAGAGGGGCCACGAGTAACAAAATTGACTACTGGGCCGATTTGCGGGCCGTAAAGTAAGCCTGAGCCACCGCGAATAAACTCTACACGTTCAATGCGCTGACCACCTGGCATATAGTACATGGTGGCATAACCAAACAGGTTGGCAGCCAGTGGCACATTATCTTGATAAAAGGCCACAAATTCAGATTCGTGCGGGTCACCCAAGCCACGATAATTAACATTGTAGATGCTGGGGATCTTCTGCTCTGAGACAAATAGACCCGGTAAAGTAGCAAACATTTGGCGTAAGTTAGGTTCAATCAGCGTTGGCTGTTCACTGAGTTCAACGACTGAAGTCTTCTTGCCCGCAAAGATCCGACCTTGCTGTATATCTGGCAGCTTGTTGCCGCTATCTGCTATTTGCGCACCGCGTACCTCCAGAACTTCGATTTGCGACTGCTTTTCTTGCGGCTCTGCAGCCTGACTTTGCAAACTGCAAATAGCTAACGCCAGCGCCACGTGCTGTGCAACCCGATTTACTTTCATTCTTACCACCTCTTTAGTAATACCAATGTAATCACAAATGCGAACTATTACTATTATAAATCAATGGTGGATCACAAGTAAATAAACAAAGATGAACTTTTTTTGAGTTGTCGCTGTTTAATAGGAATCTATGGCTAGTTAAAGAATACTTTCAAAATGACGTTACCTGTAACCGTTTGGGCAGGCCCAATCCTTCGCCGACTGCAACCCAATCGAATAACTATTTGGTTGGCAACGGCAGAACCTGTTACCCCAGAGTTAACACTGTTCACTGACAGTGGTTTGTACCATATTTTACCCGCTTCCGTATTGTCTGCCGGTCATCAACAAATCAAAGCGGGAGATAATCTTCATTTTCAATTATTTGACCTTAAACTTGAGATTAGGTTACCTGTCCAGCAGGCTATTTATTACAACCTGCAGTTAAATGGTCAAGGCTGGCAACAGTGGGCACCAGATCTAAATTTTACGCCACACTCTCATCCATTTTTTGTGCTCCAGCCGAAGTTAAGTAGCTTATTACATGGTTCTTGTCGTAAGCCTCACTTTGCTGCTGCCGATGGCCTACTGAGAGCTGAGCAACTATTAGCCTCCACACCAATCGACGATTGGCCAGCCTTACTCATGCTCAGTGGTGACCAAGTGTATGTTGATGACGTGGCGACTCCTATGTTGATGGCGATCCACCAGTTCATACCAAGGTTGGGTTTACCCGATGAGTCACTGCATAATGCCGACGTCTCACTGGCAAGTGCCTTACATAACAAGAGCCCCTACTATTTGAAACGAGAGACGCTGCTTCCCGATGATAAAAAAAGCAGCAAAGTACTCGAGCAGCTGTTTAAGGGTGCACGTAAGCCCGTTTTTACCTCCGATAACGCGCATAACCACCTGATTAGTTTGGCTGAAATGTTCGCGATGTATCTGCTGGTATGGTCACCCGTTGGCTGGCAGCAGCTAACTAGCCCTCGCGACCTCAACCCTCCAGCCGATTTTAATACCAAACAATGTCAACAGTTTATCTGCCAGGCTGAAGTACTGGATGCATTTATCGGCGGCCTTAGCGCTATACGCAGACTGCTGGCACACTTACCTGTAGCAATGATTTTTGATGATCATGACATTACCGACGACTGGAATCTTACCGCTGCATGGGAACTCGCGGCTTACCAACATCCATTATCCAAGCGCATTATTGGCAATGCCCTACTTGCTTATTTGCTATTTCAGGGTTGGGGAAATTGCCCGGAACAGTTTCCTGCAACCTATCTCTCAGACATCCAACAACAATTATGCTCTCCCGGAAGTAACAGCTACGATGTAATGTTAGACCAATTGCTGCGCTTCAATCATTGGTACTATCAGTGGCCTACTGAACCAGCTTTAGTTGTGCTGGATACCCGGACCCAAAGATGGCGAAGTGAACGTTCCATTCACAGTCCGTCAGGTTTGATGGATTGGGAGGCATTGAGCAATTTGCAACAAAAGCTAGTTGGTGTGGATGCAGTGGTGTTAGTTTCGGCCGCGCCGATTTTTGGAGTTAAGCTGATCGAAGCGATACAACGTATTTTTACCTGGCTTGGTAAACCACTACTGGTGGATGCAGAAAACTGGATGGCACATCGTGGTACCGCCTATACGCTGCTTAATATGTTCCGCCACCCGAAAACACCAAAGCATTTTGTGATTCTGTCCGGCGACGTGCACTACTCCTTTGTTTACGACATTCGTCTACGGTCACAAACAGGCAGTCCAGCTGTCTGGCAAATTACTAGTAGTGGGCTAAAGAATGAATTTCCCGGCAAGCTACTGCAAGTCTTTGATCGCTTAAACCGCTGGCTTTACTCTCCGCGCTCTCCACTCAACTGGCTGACCCGTCGTCGCCGGATGTTGATTACGCCACACCAACCAGAATCTGCGCAGCCGGGCGAACGCTTGCTCAATGCGGCGGGTATTGGTTTAGTAAAATTAAATGAGGATGGCTCACCAGCGGAGGTCATTCAACTTTGCGCTGATGGTCGCAATATTGAGTTTAAACTTTACGAAGATGAAGCCAGATGGCATTAGCCATAAGGCTATGCCGGACCTCCCGCAATCCGATTTAGCAGCGCTTGCTATACTTTAATCGGCTTTATCAGACATGCCGATTATCGCCGCCTATACCGCGGTCGCCTATTATGCGTTTCGCGGTAAGGCAGATGGTTTGAAATACTACTAAGCTTTTCTCGGGCGTTACCTTGCGTAGCGCCCATTTTTTGTGGGCCCTTGTGCTACAACGAATGCTGCGCGATATATTTGGCTATCTCCACTATCGCGGTTTTACCGGTAAATTCAAATTTTACCTTACCTACTGCTGACAAATAAATTTCCAGCTCAGAGTCCAAATCGAAGGTGCCAGAAGTTTCGACCGAATAGGCGACAATGTTTTTATAAGGGATAGAGGTGAAATCTTTTTTGCTACCGGTAATTCCCTGCACGTTAACCACAATCAGCCTTTTCGTTGTAAACACCACGCCATCACGCATGGATTTATAGGCGTCAATTATGGTCTCACCATCCAGCAACAGGGCCGCCACCTGGTCTGCATAGTCACGGTTTTGTTTTAACTTAAAAAAACCCTTATTGTTAAAATCAATCATCTTTCATCCTCAATCACTATGATCCAGTGCCAGCTTGGCGTCCTCAAATAACGTCAGATAATCGTTTTGCTCTGACAGCTTTCTCCGTTATGACTGACAAAGCGCCCGAGGGCGCGGTGAGTTAATACGCCGATTTTTTTATTGTCCTGTGCACCGGGCTAGAGTGCCAGCCCGGCAATAACATCGTCATCAACCCGATTGGCCAGTGTGACTTTTAACTTCGGTGTTCTGGCCATTTCGCGTTTGATCGCAAAGTCTGCTTCAGTATTACGCGCCCAGCTGCGCCGCGCAATACCGTTATTAACATCGAATAGTAGCATTGATTTTAAGCGGCGATCGGCATCGGTAGTGCCATCCAGCAGCAAACCAAAGCCACCGTTGATCACTTCGCCCCAGCCAACGCCACCACCGTTATGAATTGACACCCAGGTAGCACCGCGGAAGCTGTCACCAATCACATTATGAATCGCCATATCGGCAGTGAAACGGCTACCATCATAAATGTTCGAGGTTTCACGAAATGGCGAGTCAGTACCGCTGACATCGTGATGATCGCGCCCCAACACCACCGGGCCAATCTCGCCACGGGCAATGGCGGCATTAAAGGCAGCGGCAATTTCTATCCTTCCTTCGGCATCAGCATATAAAATCCGCGCCTGCGAGCCGACCACCAGCTTGTTTTGCTTGGCGTCTTTAATCCAGGTGATGTTATCCTGCATTTGCTGCTGAATTTCCTCAGGTGCCTCAGCCATAATGCGCTCAAGCACCTGTGCAGCAATAGCATCGGTCTTATCCAAATCTTCTGGCTTACCTGAAGTACAGACCCAGCGGAACGGGCCAAAGCCGTAGTCAAAACACATCGGGCCTAAAATATCCTGCACATAGGATGGGTATTTAAAATCGATACCATTGTCGGCCATCACATCGCCACCGGCGCGTGAGGCCTCCAGTAAAAAGGCATTACCGTAATCAAAGAAATAAGTGCCCTTTGCGGTGTGCTTATTCACCGCCTCAGCATGGCGTTTTAATGTCGCCTGCACTTTGGCTTTAAACAGCTCTGGCTCGTCACGAATTAAGCGATTCGCTTCGTCGTAGCTGATACCGACCGGGTAATAACCGCCCGACCAGGGGTTATGCAACGAGGTTTGATCTGAACCCAGATGCACAAAAATATCACTTTGATAGAAGCTTTCCCACACCTCCACCACGTTACCAATATAAGCAATGGACACCACTTCTTCATTGGCTTGCGCCTGTTTTACCCGGGCAATCAGCGCGTCCATATTATCGATTAACTCATCAACCCAGCCTTGCTGATGGCGCTTGGTAGCGGCTTTGGGGTTTACCTCGGCACAGACCGTAATACAACCGGCGATATTACCGGCTTTGGGCTGAGCGCCGCTCATACCGCCTAAACCGGCAGTTAAGAAGATTTTACCCTTCGCACTTTCGCCCTTTTGTAATACTTTACGAAAGGCATTCATCACCGTGATGGTGGTACCATGCACTATGCCCTGCGGGCCAATATACATATAAGAGCCGGCCGTCATCTGGCCATATTGGGTTACGCCCAACGCATTAAAACGCTCCCAGTCATCCGGCTTGGAGTAGTTCGGGATCATCATACCATTGGTAACTATCACCCGTGGTGCGTCTTCCGACGATGGGAATAACCCCATAGGATGACCAGAGTACATGTGTAATGTCTGATCGCCTTCCATCTCGCTTAAATACTGCATAGTTAAGCGGTACTGCGCCCAGTTTTGGAACACCGCGCCATTACCACCATAGGTAATAAGCTCTTGTGGGTGCTGCGCGACTGCAGGGTCCAGATTGTTATCAATCATCAGCATAATAGCGGCAGCTTGCTGGCATTTTGCCGGATAATCACTAATTGGCCGTGCTTTTAGCTCGTAGTCCGGCTTAAAGCGGTACATATAAATACGGCCAAAATCGTTAAGCTCTTTGGCAAACTCTGGCGCCAGCTCCGCATGCCAGGCTTTAGGGAAATAACGCAGCGCGTTACGCACAGCAAGTTGTTTTTCCGCTTTAGTCAGAATGTCTTTGCGCTTCGGCGCCCGGTTGGCGTCCAACGGATACGGCTTGGTTGGTGGTAGTTCCGCCGGGATACCCTGCTTAATCTGGTTTTGAAAAGTCATCATCCGTATCCTCTTAATTCAATGCAAAGTTAACGGTAAAAGCCTGGCTTTTCACCAGCTCTATCATGGCGTCGATATCGGGTTTTAACAGACGATCTTCTTCCAGTTTGGCCACTTTACTGCGAATAAGGGCAAAATTTTGTTCAATGATATCGGAGCATTGATGTGGCCGGCGAAACTCAATGGCTTGCGCCGCATACATCAGCTCTATCGCGAGGATTTTTTCCAGATTGCCCAGGATCTGGTTTAACTGACGGCCAGAGATACTACCCATCGACACATGATCTTCCTGCCCCATAGAGGTAGGCACACTGTCGGCCGAGGGCGGGAAGCACAAAGATTTGTTCTCGGTTACCAGCGCCGCCGTGACATATTGCGGAATCATCATGCCGGAATTTAAACCACCGGCTTTGGTTAGCAAACGCGGCAAACCGTGTAAGCCTTCTAATAGTAAATAGCAGCGCCGGTCAGAGATATTGCCCAGCTCCGCCGCCGCAATAGAGGCATAATCCAGCACCATCGCTAGTGGCTGACCATGGAAACCACCGCCGGAAATCGCTTCTTCGCTGCTGATGACGATAGGGTTATCAGTAACCGAGTTCATTTCTATCTCGGCCAGCTCTTTTAAGTGGTAGTAAGCATTACGCGACGCGCCGTGTACCTGGGGAATACAGCGCAGCGAATAAGGGTCTTGTACCCGGGCGCAGCCGGTGTGCGAGGCCATATTTTCTGAATCTTTGAACAAACGGCGCATACGGGCAGCGACTTCAACATTGCCGGCAAAGGCGCGGATTTGGTGCAGTTCAGCACGAAACGGTGAACCACTGCCCTGCATCCCTTCAATACTCATGGCACCGGCCACATCGGCTAAATCCAGCAGGTAGCGCATCTTGGTTAGCGCAGTAATCGCATGCGACAAAATAAACTGGGTGCCGTTAATCAAGCCCAGCCCCTCTTTGGCCTGCAGTTCCAGCGGCACTAAACCATGTTGCGCCAGCGCCTCAGCCGCGCTGATAGTGCCACGGCCGTGCCAGAACTCACCTTCACCAATCAGCGGTAAGAATAAGTGCGACAGCGGCGCCAAATCGCCTGATGCCCCTACTGAGCCTTGCTCCGGCACCACCGGAATTAAGTCCAGCTCAAGAAACGTCAGCATGCGTTCAACCACTTCCAGGCGCACGCCAGAATAGCCCTGGCTTAGCGCATGTACTTTGGTGATCAACATTAACTTGGAAATGGCTTTAGCGATAGGCTCGCCCACGCCAACCGCATGGGTGATCAGCAGGTTTTTTTGCAGCAGCGCAGTTTCTGCTGGCGAGATTTGCGTATCGCAAAGCGGGCCAAAACCGGTATTAATACCATAAATAGCTTTGTCCGATGCGGCCATCACCTCAACGTTGTTACGGCTTTGGTTAATTCGGGCGATGGCTTCTGCACACAACTCAGCTTTAATAGTGCCATCGGCGATACCGTTAACGATATCTAAATCCAGCCGGTCGATCCCGTAGCGAAATGTCATCTTGTGCTCCTAAAATTCTGCGGATCTTTATTAGAGCCATGCTAGCTTGCACAGGTTGTTTTATAAATACATAATATTCATAACTTATTCCGACTTTATCGAACTAAAGAGCAGCGCCCATGCAAGTACAAGATGTCGACCTTAGATTACTCAGAGTGTTCGTCACTATTGTCGAGTGCGGCGGCTTGTCGGCGGCTGAGTCACGGCTGAATATTGGCCGCTCTACTATTAGCGCGCATTTATCTGACTTAGAAATCCGTTTAGGGGTAAAGCTGTGTAAGCGGGGCCGCAGCGGTTTTGAGCTAACCGAGCCAGGCCGTATTACCTACCAGGCCTCATTAGAGTTACTGCAGCAATGCGAAGCCTTTGCCAATACCATTGCCAGCTCGAAACAGCAGCTGTCCGGCCGGGTCAGTATTGCTATTATCGACACACTAGTCAGCGATCCACACTGCAAAGTGGCGCAGGCCATTGCCGCGCTAAAAGACAAAAGCGATAACATTCAGTTTGACTTGTATGTGTGTGAAGCGCGTGAAGTGGAAACCGCCGTCGCTAACGGCCGCTCTTTATTAGGCATTGGCGTTAGCCGCCATCAGATCCGCGGCCTGGATTACACACCGCTGCACTATGAAACCAATTATCTGTACTGTGCTGCTGGCCACCCGCTGTTTAACTGCGCCGAACAAGACACCGAAAAGTTGCTGCAACGGGCAGAAGTTATTACCAGCAATTATCTGCGCGATAAAGAGCGCCGTAACGATGGTTTGCACTACCCAAACAGCGCCATTGCTTACCACGATGAAGGTATCGCCCACCTGATTTTAACCGGTAAGTTTATTGGCTATCTGCCAGAACACTACGCCCGTTACTGGGTGGACAAAGGCCTGTTTAAAGCTATTTTACCGGCGAAATATTCTTACCAAATTCCGCTGATGCTGATTACCTCAAACCAGCACGCCAATACGCCATTGGCGCAGGCGATGATTAAGCAGATTAAACGCAGCCATGCTGTCAAACTATAGTTTCAGCTTAAGTTGGTGTGTTGTAGAGCAATCAATCGCTATCTTCTTTCTTCCAGTAACGCCAGTAGATTAGCGTCAGGATCACGCAAAAAACTTAACCATAACTCATGATCCGGCATCTTTGCTGCTAATTGCGGCAATCGCTCATTTTGCGCGCCGGCAGCAACAAGGCTGGCATGCGTTGTTTCGATATCTAAAACTTTAAAATACAACACAGAGTTCGCCCCAACCTTACCAGCGCCTTGTGGCGTACTCAGCATAATACGGACACCATCCGCATTAAGAAATACCAAATTGGGGCCGGCACGGAACAGCAACTCCAGCCCCAGCAGATCGCAGTAAAAGCCAAGTGCCGTATCCACATCGCTTACCGTCAGCGCAATTTGCGCGATCGTGGAAAGCTTTATTGTCATGCAAATCCTCCCTGAGCAGTTGCTTCTGTTTTGTAATTTAATTAGTAGGGCTTGAACAGGAAGACTGTAGCTGTTGTTTTGTTACAAAAGCAAAGCACAAAATATGCCTTATCGAAATTGTTTATTGATACTCAAACCAACTCTTCAAGGCATCACTACCACAGGGCGAGATCGCGAACGTTTT
>NZ_LZEJ01000062.1:0-9876 GCF_001704375.1 Alishewanella sp. HH-ZS
AACCGCACGTACGGTGGTGTGAGAGGACGGCGGGAGTGATCCCGCCTCCTACTCGATTAGGTTGTATTGGAAGCTTAGGCTGGATTAAAAGCCAAACACCCAGCGCGCCAGGGTTAACGTCAGGACGCTGACCACCACTACCGAGAAGATATTCAGCGCAAAGCCGGCTTTAACCATATCGGCAATTCTAAGCTGACCGGACGAGAAAACGATAGCATTGGGTGGGGTTGCCACCGGCATCATAAAGGCACAACTGGCCGCAATGGCCGCCGGGATCACCAGCGTTAACGGGGTACCAGACATTGCCAGCGCCACCGGTGCCAGCAGCGGTAAAAAGCCGGCTGCGGTAGCGGTATTGCTGGTGATTTCGGTCAGGAATACGATCACCGCAGTGACCACCACGATCATCACCCAGAACGGCACATCACCCAGCAGGATCACCTGATCGGCAATAAAGGCCGCCAGCCCGCTTTTGGTGATCAAGGCGGCTAAACTCAGACCACCACCAAACAACATCAGAATCCCCCACGGCAGTTTTTTGGTTTCATCCCAGGTCAGGATGCGAGTATTCTTGCGATCCAGTGGCAATACCAGCAGCAACAGGGCTGCAGTCATGGCGATAGTAGTATCATCCAGTGGTAAGCCACTCCAGCTGGCCAGTAACGGCCGGAAGGTCCAGCACAGCGCGGTCAGCACAAAGATGGTCAGCACCGCTTTTTCACCACGTTGCATCCGGCCCAGCGTTGCCAGTTGTTGCCGGAATAAGCCTTTAGTTTCAACCGCAGCAACCTTATCAACCTGATAAGCGGCCCGGGTCAGCCAAAGCCAGCTGATCGCCAGTAAAATAATACTCAGCGGCAAACCTACCAGCATCCACTCGGCAAAACCAATCTGGATCTGGTAGTTATCGGCAAGAAAGGCTGCCATCAGTGCATTGGGCGGGGTACCAATTAAGGTTGCCAGACCACCGATAGAGGCGGCGTAAGCAATGGCAAGCAGCATAGCTTTGCCAAAGGCGCTGTCTTCCTGATCCTGATGTAACAGCTGCATAATCGACAGCGCAATTGGCAGCATCATCACCGCCGTCGCGGTATTTGACATCCACATCGACAAAAAGGCGGTGACCATCATAATGCCGCCGATCTGCTGGCTGGGCTTGCTGCCCACCAGCAACATGGTATGCAGCGCAATGCGTTTATGCAGTGACCAACGCTCCATCGCAATGGAAATAATAAAGCCACCGAGAAACAGGAAAATCAGCGGGTGAGCGTAAGGCTGCGCCGTTGCCGCCAGGCTATTCAGATTAAGTAATGGTGCAATAACCAAGGGTAAAAAAGAGGTTACCGGGATTGGCACCGCCTCACTGATCCACCAGCTGGCCATCCAGAATGTCAGGCTCAGTACCAGCCAGCTTTCCTGATTCATGCCAAAGGGTGCTGTGGTGAGCAGCGTGAGCAGCATAAAAGCCGGGCCAAGCAGTAGCGCAAACCACGGAGTTTTGGTAATCGTTGTCATGGTAACCTTCCTAGAAGCGATACTGTAAGCCAGCCACGACTGAGGTGTCCGTCGCGTCGGTTAACACCAGCTGTGTCAGATAAACATAGGCTTTGCTCTGGCTGTTAAACAGATAGTCGACGCCCGTGGTGTAGTGATTTGCGGCGCTGCGTTGCCGCAGGCTGGATGTATCCCGCCCCAGCTGCAGTTTAGGTACCCAGTTACCAAACGGATACTGCACACTGATATAACCACCGCTGCCACTGCGTTCGCCTTCTGCTTCTTCACTATATTGCAGTAACACCCCCAGCGTAAAGTCGGACAACTTTTGTTGCCAGACCAAACGACTGGCATCCAGGCCGTTTAAACTCTGTGCCCGGGTCAGGGTGATGTAGTAAGGCTGGCTGTTCAGGTTACGATCGCCATAGGCCAGGCTTACGGCTACACCATCTTTACCTTGTTGCAGCTCATTGTCCTGCCCCAGCACATAGGTAACAGAAAGTTCAAAGCCCGCCAGTCTAGGTGAGATATAGGTCAGACTATCTCCGAGCCGATCCTGTCCGGGCAGGATTTGGGCGATGTCACCGCTGGTCTCGTTGTATAAATCAACTAAGCCCTCACTGGTTTTCAGCCGGGTATCATTACGCCCGGCGATCAACTGGCCAAAGCCGCCTTTGATACCAACAAAAGTATTACGGGCAGAAAATGGCGTTTGGGTATTGGCCTCATCAAAGCCTCGCACATCGACTTCATAGGTAAAAAACGCGGTCAGATAGTCGTTCAGTTGCTGCTCGCCGCGTAAACCAAAGCGGCTAAAAGGCATATCCAGCTGGGTACCTTGCTCGGCATAGCGCATAAAGCCCTTATCGGTATGCGCCAGCTGCACTTCAGCCTTACCATAAAACTGGATCGCAGGGGCGGGCAGGTTACTGGCCTGAACCATGCTGATTGGCAGGGTACAGGCGGCCAGTGCGGCCAGGGTACGGGGGCGGATTAATTGAAAGATGTTGTCCTGTTGCATAGCTACCTCTTGCTCTGTCGTTATAATTAATTGCAACAGGGCTTTAGCAACTATGCTGCCAAGATTAAAAGCAAACAAATACAGTGCCTTGGGATTTTAGAGGTCAGTTTTGGGGTCAAATTTGACCCTGTAATCTGCGGCCTTGGGTGGAAAACCACCTAGCTTAGCTTTCGCTATCCTCGTCAGTCAGCTGACTACGCAGCAGACCATACTTGCGCATCTTGTCGTACAAGGTTTTACGAGGCAAATTCAGCGCCTGCATAGTGTCTTTAATGCTGCCCTTGGTGGCATTCAGTGCTTCTTCGATTAGCATTTGCTCGAAAAATGCCACCCGTTCACTCAGCCCCATGGCGCTGCCAAAGGTGTCGGGTAAGGCCAGGCCTTGCTGCGCAAATGCTGCCTCAGGTCCCAGTAACACAAAGCGTTCCGCCAGATTGCGTAGCTCGCGTACATTACCCGGCCACGGATGGGCCAGTAGCCGGTCGAGCTGGGCTTGCGTCAGCGCCAGTACCGGCTTGTGATAACGGGCGCTGGCCAACATGGCGAAGTGTTTAAACAGCAGCGGAATATCCTGCCGTCTTTGCCGCAGCGGTGGAATAGTGACATGCACCAGATTAAGGCGGTAATACAAATCCAGTCTGAAATCGCCGGTGGCACTTAACTCGGCCAGATTGGTTTTGGTGGCGGCGATAACCCGCAGATCCAGACTTTTTGCCTGATTGCTACCCAGCGGTGTCACCTTGCGCTCTTCTAAAACTCGCAGTAGGCGTACCTGAACACTGAGCGGTGTGCTTTCAATTTCATCCAGAAACAGGGTGCCGCCATTGGCAAACTCAAATTTGCCAATGCGCTTTTTATCGGCGCCGGTAAAAGCGCCGGCTTCACAGCCGAAGAGTTCACTTTCAATCAGCTGTTCCGGAATAGCGCCACAATTCAGCGCCACAAACTTTTGCTCACTGCGCGCTGAATTATCGTGCAAATAGCGGGCGACCAGTTCTTTGCCGCTGCCGGTCTCACCTTCAATCAGCACATCGGCTGGCGTATCCAGGATCAGGTCCAGTAACTGGCGCATCTGATCCATACCCGGGCTATCGCCAATTAATTGCACCCTGCCACGCCGGCTTTGCTGTAACTGGGCTTGCAAGCGCCGGTTTTGCAGTGTCAGCTGGCGGCTGGCGACAGCTTGTTGCAGGGTTTTTAGCAACAGGCTGTGATTGACCGGCTTCTCAATAAAACTATAGGCACCAGCCTGCATCGCCGTAACCGCAATACTGACATCGCCATAGCCGGTTAGCAAAATAACCGGCAGTTCGGCGTCGCGCTTTAAAATCGCGGCCAGCACACTTAAACCGTCCTGCTGCGGCATATTCAGATCGGTGACAATAACGCCGGCGAAATCGGGCGTCAGTTGGCTTAGCAGGCTGGCCGGATCGGTAAAAGTCCGGCATTGCCAACCTTCCAGACTCAGGCCCTGTGCTAAAGCATCCAGAATGCTGCTGTCATCATCCAAAAGCCAGACTTGCTGCGGGTTTGTCATGCGTTACTCCGTGCGGTAAAGCGGTAAAAATAAGGTCACCACGGCGCCGCCATCTGGATGATTAGCTATCTGTAAACTGCCATGATAGCTCTGTACGATTTGCCGTGAGATAGACAGGCCAAGGCCGAGCCCAGAGCCCTGTTTAGTGGTAAAAAAGGGCTCAAACAAATGGACCATCACATGCGGTTGGATACCGGGACCATTGTCATGGATCTGCAGGCAAGCCTGCTGCTCTTGTACGCTCAGGCGAATACTGAGCTGGCACTGGGGTAAACCTTCGCAGGCCTGAACGGCGTTACCAAGCAAATTCACCAGCACCTGCTCCAGCTGAAGCGGATCCACCTTAACGTGTGGTGCGGCCTGTTCCTCAAAGCTAATGCTGACCGCTTGCTGGCGCAGTAGCGGCTGCAGCAGATCCAGCGCATTATTCACCAGGCTCTGCAGTGTCACTACCCGGGGGGTATTGGCGGCCTTGCGGCTAAAGCCTTTAAACTGCTGCACGATATGATTTAAGCGTAGTAACAGCTGACTAAGTTTATCCAGATTGCCCGCCAGTTCGGTATGCTGGCCGCGGGCTAATAGCAGCTGACTGTTCTGTAAATAACTGTGCATGGCGGTCAGCGGTTGGTTTAACTCATGGTTAATGGACGCACTTAACTGGCCAATGGTTGCCAGCTTGGCGGCTTGCAGCAGTTGTTCCTGAGTTTGTCTGAGCTCTTGTTCTGCCTCACTACGCTGGCGGATCTCCAGTTGCAGTTGCTGGTTGCTCTGTTGCAGCGAAGCGGTGCGCTCGGCCACAGCCTGTTCCAGTTTTTGGTAGAGCTGGGTGCGCTGTAATTGTTGCTGGCGGCGGTTTCGCCAGTATTGTGCCGTTAACAGCAGCAGTGTTAACAGCAGCGCCAGGCTGATACTGTATTGCAACGCCTGAATCTTTAACGGCCGGGTTGGATGCAGCATCACCAGTTGCCAGGGTAGGGCTTGATGGGCTTTCTGGGCTACCGTGTACTCGGTACGCGGCAACTGACTCTGACCAGGCTGCTGCAGCAGCTGCCATAAGCTGCCTTGCTGTTTCACCGCCAGGGCCGGCAGTAGCATCCCCGGATGACGGGGCAGGGTCAGGCTTTGTTCACCCAGCTGCGATAAACGCCAGGCCGGATTATTGCTGGCAAGCACGGTATTTTCTTCATCGACCAGCATAAACAACCAGGGGCTCTGACCGGCGATACTCTGATAAGCCAACTCTAACTGATCAATATTCAGTTTGCTGGTCAGCACACCATAACGCTCGCCGGGCTGTTGTTGCACCAGATTAGAGAAATAGATGCCACGCTCTTTTGAGATCCAGCCCAGACCATAGTCTATGTAACTTTGCCCGGTGCGGATGGTTTCAGTGAAGTACGGCCGAAAGCCAAAGTTGTAATCGAGAAAACTGACTTCCTGTGCAAAGTTACTGCTTGCCAGCACCAGACCGCTATGGTCCATCAGATAGATAGAAGCGCTGCCACTGGCCAGATTAAAATCGGCCAGTAATTGACTTAAGGCACTTTTATCTGAATCCACAGCGGCTGAGAGTGCCTGTTTAAGCTCAGGGCGGGCGGCCAGACTCTGATTAAGCAGCGAAAAGCGAGCCAGTTGCTGCTCAATGTAGAGATTAAATTCAGCACCATGCCGAAGCGCAGTTTGCTGGGCCTGACTCAGTAAGCGGTTAAACAGCAGTTGGTAGCTTAGCAAGGTAAATAGCAGCAGTAACAGCAGGAGGCTAAGCGGGGTTTTTAATCGACTTGGCATAACACACTCAATCAGGGGGAGAGCCAGCCGGCTGTCCGCACAGGGTATCTGCCGCCGTACTATACCTGAAATGCGCTGACGGCTCTATGCGCTACAGTTTATTGTCGGTATTTATGCAACAACTTACTGTAATAGCAAAACTTATACGCGCTTTTGCCAGATGCAGCTATGCTTAACAAAAATACAAAAAATACGACAGGAGCAGGGCTATGGGATTTTGGTCAACCGCGGCGGGCCGCTTATTAATTGTTCCGTTACTGGCGTTAGCCGGTTTTCTGGTGATTGCTGCCGTGGCGCTGGATGCGCTGCAGCAACGGCTGACGGAAGGACGCGAACAACGGGTGGTGGCGGTGATTGATGTGGGGATGACCCTGGTTAAGCACTACCAGCAATTGGAAAAAAGCGGCGCCCTGAGCCGTGAGCAGGCACAACAGGCCGCATTATCGGCGATCCGTGCCATTCGTTATGACAAGGTCGAGTATATCTGGATCAATGATCTGGGGCGGCCCTTTCCGAAAATGGTGATGCATCCTACCGTGCCTGCTTTGGAAGGCACAGTACTGGACCGGGCAAGTTTTAATTACGCGACGTTAATGCGTAGCCCCGACGGTCGTCAGCAGCAAAAACTGAATAACCAAAACCTCTTTGTGACCTTTGTTGATACCATTGGCCGTTATGGCAGTGGTTTTGTTGAATATCAATGGACCAAGCCGCTACCCGGTGGTGGTGTTACCGAGGAGCGTTATACCAAGCTGTCCTATGTGATTGCGGATCAGGAGTGGGGCTGGGTATTGGGCTCCGGCATCTATATTGATGATGTGCAAAAGATGTTCTGGCAAACCGGGTTACGGCTGGCATTGGTAATAGTGCTGGTGATGTTACTGACCGTTGCCGTTTCGCTGTATATCCGCCGTTGGTTGTTGCGCCAGCTGGGTGGTGAGGTTGCCTATACCCGGCAATTGGTGCAACAGGTAGCGGCCGGTGATTTTAGTGCCAGCATTAGCCTGAAAGCAGGTGATCAGGATAGTTTGCTAGCCGCCGTTGCTGCCCTGGTTGGCCGCTTGCGTGAACTCATCGGTCAGCAGCGGGCTCTGGTGAGCGGGCTGAATCAACAATCTGAGGCGCTGGATAGTTCCAGCCAGCAAAGTCAGACCTTACTGCAACAGGTTATGGAGCAAACCACCCAGGTTGCGACCGCAGTGCACGAAATGAGCACCACCTGCGATGATATGGCGCGTAATGCGACTACGGCGGCACATTCGGCACGGGATGCCGATCGTGAGGCGGCTGCCGGTACTGCGGCTGTTGGTCAAACCTTACAGGCTATTAATCAGTTACAAAGCAAAGTGGAGCAGGTGGCAGCGGTGTTATCGGAGCTCTCCGACAGCAGTCAGCAAATCGGTGCCGTGACGGAGGTGATTGGCAGCATTGCAGAGCAAACCAACTTGTTGGCACTAAATGCCGCCATCGAGGCCGCCCGTGCCGGTGAACAGGGACGGGGCTTTGCGGTGGTTGCCGACGAAGTCCGCACCCTGGCCAGCCGTTCGGCCAGTTCTACTCAGGATATCAACAGCAAGGTGCAGGAAATTCAGCAGGATGCCGCCCGCGCCGTCAGTTCAATGCAACAAAGCCAGCAGGAAACCAGCCTGACCATCGCCCGTTCTTCTGAAGCCAGTAGCGCCTTGCAGCGTATCAATGGCGCTGTTGCTCAGATCACCGACGTCAATGACCAACTGGCCAGTGCTACCGAAGAGCTGGCGATGGTTGCCGGTGGTATTAACCAGAATATGGAGCAAATTGCCCAGGCAGTGCAGCAAACACATGAACAGGCAGCACAGTTGGCGGGCGCCAGTAGCCAGTTACGGCAAATGGCACGGGAATTAAATAATCTGTTAGCCGGCTTCCGCGTATAATAGTTTAAGTGAGAATTTCTGTGATGTGCTGAGGTACAGATGAAACTAACAGAACAGCAATGGCGGCAACGTCTGACTGACGAACAGTATCGGATCACCCGTTTAAAGGGCACCGAGTATCCGTTCAGTGGCGACTTGTTGCACCATACGGCTGATGGCACCTACCACTGCATCTGCTGTGGTACCGTGTTGTTTGATTCGGCGACTAAGTTTGATGCCGGCTGCGGCTGGCCGAGTTTCTATCAGGCGATAGAGGGTAAGGTCAGCTATAAACCGGATCACAGCCATGGCATGCACCGGATTGAAATTCTCTGTGCCGCCTGCGATGCCCATTTGGGGCATGTGTTTGACGATGGGCCCTTGCCAACCGGGCAGCGCTACTGTGTCAACTCGGTGTCGCTGCGCTTTCAACATACTACCAAGGTCTAAAAAATTCTGTAATTGTTGTGGTAGGCTTTCATAATCCATTACAATAGGCCGCCTTTCAAAACCGCTGTACCCTACATAAAAGCGGCCAAGGCAACTCCGATTAATTCATCTTATTGAAGTAAAAGGCCTGAACATGACCCTATCACACGCAGAGCAGTACCAGAAGAGCTGGCAGGAGCGCCAGGAATACGCCGAAAACATGTTGCCAATTATTGGCCGTCTGTACCGTAACAAAGGCATCGAAGTCGTGATTTACGGCCGTCCGCTGGTCAATGCTACCATCATCGATATCATCAAAGCGCACAAAACTGTGCAGCGTTTCGAGGGGCAAAAACTGCGGTTACGTGAAAGCTTCCCGGTACTGGAAGCAATCAGCAAGATGAATCTGGCCCCAGGCCGCGTTGATATCGGTAAGCTGGCTTATGCTTTCCTGTACAAAAACGTCGCGGAAGGTTTAACGCTGGAGCAGTATCTGGCCCGTGAGTTGTCACAAATTCTGGATCATGAAGATAAAGTGAAGCCAGTTGACGTGGTGCTATATGGTTTTGGCCGGATCGGCCGGCTGTTAGCCCGTCTGATGTTAGAGCGCTCTGGTCCAAGCGTTAAATTACGCTTAAAAGCCATTGTTGTGCGTGGCGGTAAGCAGGGCGATCTGGAAAAACGTGCCAGCCTATTGCGTCGCGATTCCATCCATGGTCCTTTCAATGGCAGCATTACAGTCGATGAAGAAAACCAGGGCATTAAAGCCAACGGTACCTTTATCAAAGTGATCTATGCCAATTCGCCGGAAGAAGTCGATTACACAGCCTATGGTATCGACAATGCGCTGGTGGTTGATAACACGGGTATCTTTAAAGATGACGTCGGTTTGTCGGTACATCTGAAGAGCAAGGGTGCGGCCAAGGTGCTGTTGACGGCACCGGCCAAAGGCGATGTGCCAAACATAGTGTATGGCGTAAACCAGCATATGATTACCCCGGATCGCACCATCGTATCAGCGGCCAGTTGCACCACCAATGCTATTACACCGGTATTAAAAGCACTGAACGATGAGTACGGTATCCGTAATGGTCATGTGGAAACGGTACACTCTTATACCAACGATCAGAACCTGATTGATAACTTCCACAAAGCCGAGCGTCGTGGCCGGGCGGCACCATTAAATATGGTACTGACCTCAACGGGCGCTGCCAGTGCCGTCGCTAAAGCGTTACCAGAGCTGAAAGGCAAGTTAACCGGTAATGCGATCCGGGTACCAACACCTAATGTGTCAATGGCGATTCTGTCGCTGAACCTGAACCGCGAAACCAGCAAAGACGAGCTGAACAACTTCCTGCAAAACACCTCTTTGTTCTCTGAACTGCAGGATCAGATCGACTTTACCAGCTCAACCGAAATCGTATCATCCGATCTGGTTGGCTCGCGCTACGCCGGTGTGGTTGACTCACAGGCGACCATCGTTGATGGCGACCGCTGCGTGTTATACGTTTGGTACGATAACGAGTTCGGTTACAGCGTACAGGTTACCCGGGTGATGAACGAAATGGCCGGCATTACCTATCCGACACTGCCTGTCGCCAAATAAGCTTAACCCGCCACTAAAAAACCCGCCTCGCAGCGGGTTTTTTTATCCACAGTACTCCGGTACCGGTAGGAGCTCAGAGGTCAGACTGGTACCGGAGAATAATATGAAC